>NZ_JAKUFX010000047.1:0-39245 GCF_022663635.1 Bacillus cereus group sp. BfR-BA-01356
ACATAAAATACTGGTCTAGTTTCGTGATGTCTTTTTTAAGCAATTTGTCCTTTGATAACTTCAAAAGATATTATTTTTCAGTTGACATACTACCGCAGGTCTTTTCTTACAAGCTCGTCAAAAAATGATCAGTGGTATTTCACTGATCATTTTTTTATTATTTAAAGTCTTTCCAAGTAAGGTTACTTTCACTTAGCAGTTCTTCAAATGATTTATTCTTTTCACGTTCTTTTTGTTCTTGGCGCTTTCTTTCCAGTTCAGCTGCCTCTTTTTCCTCTTCCCTCACTTGCAACTCTTTCTTCTTACTCTTTAATTGTTGCATGAGTGAATCATTTAATTGATCGCCTAATGTAAGTGTTTCTTTCTTTGGTTGATTCACTTGTGATTGTCTTTGCATTTGTCTTTGTTTCTTTTTCTTCATGCTACTCACCTTTTACTTTTTTCTCCATTATAGTAGATACACAATGAAATCGACAATAAAAAAGGGTCTTTACTCTATTATTCACTTTTTGTAAATATGTTAATTTTTCGAAAAGACTAAATTTTTATGTAGCTATAATCCTATGAATCTATTAAAATTATGTCGTATGATGTCAGATTATAAAAAAGGAGAATTATATTATGTGGAAAAAAATTATTCCTGCCGTTGCTGTTTTAAGCACCATTACTTTTTCAAGCGTATTTGCCGCTCCCCCATCTCAGAATCCAGCTGAACAAAACCGCTACATAGACGTACAAATGCTTGGTATTAATGATCTCCATGGACAACTAGATACTGTTAAAAAAATCAATAATAAAGAAGCTGGTGGCGCTGATTACTTAGCTACTTATTTAAAAGAACATAAAAAACAAAACCCTAATACACTTCTCGTACATGCTGGTGATATCGTCGGAGCTAGTCCACCAGTTTCAGCATTATTACAAGATGAACCGACGATTGAATTTTTAAATGACTTAAAATTTGATGTCGGTACAATCGGGAACCATGAATTTGATGAAGGCATTGATGAAATGAAACGCCTCATTTACGGTGGATATCATGAAAAAACAGGAAATTTCAAAGGGGCTAACTTCCCCTATGTAGCTGCTAATTTCTATAACAAATCAACTGGCCGCTTATTTTTACCACCATTTACTGTAAAAATGGTAGATGGTGTTCCTGTAGGATTCATTGGGGTTGTTACAACTGATACACCAAATGTTGTTATGCCTACGATGCTTAACAATGTACAAATTACTGATGAAGTAGAAGCAATTAATAAATCAACACAACAATTAAAACGCCTCGGCGTTAAATCTATCGTCGTTCTTGCTCATGTCGGTGGAACAACCGATGAGTCTGGGGTAACAAATGGCGACCTTACTCGAATTGCAAATGAAACAGACCCAGAAGTTGATGTTATCTTCGGTGGACATAGTCATACGTATGTAAATGGTACAGTAAATAATAAACTAATTGTCCAAGCAAATTCATATGGAATGGCTTTCTCAGACGTCGATGTAACAATTGATCGTAAAACAAAGGATATTGTAAAGAAAAAAGCTGAAGTTGTTACAACGTATCATGAAGGTGTAGAACCTGATAAACAAGTAAAGAAAAAACTAGATCAATATAAAGAAAAAATCGCACCACTTGTAAATGAAGTGGTCGGAAAATCTACAGCACCTATCGACCGTAAACAAAATGATGCTGGTGAGTCCACTCTTGGAAATTTAGTTGCCGATGCTCAGCGTCAAACGATGCAAACTCAAATCTCCCTCATGAATCCTGGTGGCATTCGTAATGACTTAGATGCTGGTGATATTACGTGGGGTGAGTTATACGGCATTCAACCTTTTGGAAATCAATTGATTAAAGTAAATTTAACAGGTCAAGACATTCGCGATATTTTAAATCAGCAATGGCAAAAGGGAACAACAAGAATGCTTCAAATTTCAGGTATTCAATATACGTGGGATGCAAATAAACCAAACGGTGAAAAAGTTACAAATATACGTTTAACAAACGGAGAAGAATTATCTCCATCTACAACGTATAGCGTAGTTGCAAATGCCTTCTTAGCTTCTGGCGGTGATGGATTCGTATCATTTAAAAATGGTAAAAATGCAGAAACTGGGCCAAACGACTTTGAAGCGTTAGTCAATTACGTAAAACAATTAAAAGAACCAATTCAGCCAGTTATTGATGGAAGAATTCAAAAAGTAAATTAAGTGTTTCTCTAATAATAAATTTCATTTTTCACGCATAAAGGATTTGTACTGGTCCTCTATTTTATACGTAATATACATCATAAAAAGGATACTCGTTCTTCTAATGAACACAGTATCCTTTTCTTTAGTTATCAAAATGTGATGTTTTGTCAACTTCATATTGCTGTAAAAATTGTTGCAACGCCTCTTCTACAAGTTTAGATTTTTGAATTCCTTTCGATTCTGATATAAGGTCCAATCTTGCTAATATTTCTGTATTAATAGAAAAGGTCCGTCTCTTTTTCTCTGTACTTTTACTCACAATTGGTGCAATTACTTCTTCTCTTTTTCTTAATAACTCATAAATGCTTTGTAATTGCTCATAAATTAATAATTGATAATCTGTTTTCTCATATTGAAGGGCGGTCGCTTCTTGGAGTTGTAAGTGACGTGGTTCTTCTCCATCTCCTACAAAAATACGTTTCTTCTGCTCTCCATCATATTCGTATCCAATCAATCTTAATTTCTTCGATAATGTATACGGGCTTATTTCAAGACGTTTTGCTATAATAGCGATGGATTCACGTCTATTTAAACCATCTATAATTTCTCCAATCGTCACAATTTCCCTCCTCCCGTGTTGAAATGACACTAGTATGGTATGTTACAATGATTTTCTAACAGTATATGCAAAATGAATAGCCTGTGCGATTCATACGATTTCACAAAAGGAGGTTTTCAATATGCTTTTTCGTAGCTACACCCCTCAGTTCTATAACGAAAACAAACAACTCATTCCTAATAGTATCGCTACGATAGAAAGCGTTATGATTAATAATCGAAAACAAACTCTCCTTATGCGTGGACAAAACGTAGAGCAACCTATTTTATTATGCTGTCACGGCGGACCTGGGATGGCACAAATCGGATTTATTCGCCATTTTCAAAAAGAATTAGAGAAGCAATTTATTGTTATTAATTGGGATCAGCGCGGGGCTGGTAAATCCTTTTCAATGAAAGATTTCGGAGCAAATTTCACAATCGAACAATTCGTTTCCGATGCAAAAGAAGTGATTCAATATGTACTTAAAAGGTTCAACAAACAAAAACTATTTCTCGCTGGTCATTCTTGGGGAAGTATTATTGGGCTTAACATAGCACATCAATATCCAAAGTATATCGAGGCTTACATCGGTATTGGGCAAATTGTACATATGAAACAAAATGAAGAATTGCTATATCAACATTTAATTCATTCTGCAAAAAAACATGATCATAAAAAAGCATTAGCTTCCCTTTTAAAATTAGGCAAACCACCATTTTTAGATACGAGACGTCTCATTATTCAAAGAAAGTGGCTTGGCACATTTGGAGGCGCAATCCAAAACGGATCTTCCTTTTCTTTCATACGAAAAGGTTTCTTTTCTCCTGAATATACGCTATTAGATTGGTTCAAGTTTCTCGCAGGAAATTTAAAATCTGGTGTTTTATGGGAAGAAATGCTGACAATCGATTTCTTTTCTTCTATTTCAAGTTTATCTATTCCAGTTTATTTTTGTTCTGGTCGCTATGATTATCAAACTCCTTATGCACTCGTTCAGGAATATTGCGATATTATTGAAGCGCCTATAAAAAAGATGATTTGGTTCCCAAATTCAGCACATTCTCCTGATTTAGAAGAACCAGAATTATTCGCTAATTCTTTACAATCAATTAAACAAGAGCTAGCTTTTCAGCATTAGTAACAAAAGGCTCTTTTACATTTCATAGAAAACATTTTATAATAATATGTCGCAAGCATGTATAAACATAGCAAAATGTTTCATATTTACTTGTCTTAACAGAATAAAAATTTAGGGAGATTACATTTATTATGAACGCTGTACTCGTCGCAGTAGCAATTATGCTATTGCTTAGTTTGTTACGTGTCCAGGTCATTGTCGCCATCATTGTTGGAGCTTTAACAGGCGGACTTATCGGCGGACTCGGTATTTCAGAAACGATTAACACTTTTACAACTGGTCTTGGAAACAGTGCTCCAATCGCTTTAAGTTATGCAATGCTTGGTGGTTTCGCTATTTCACTTTCCAAAACAGGACTTCCAGATGCTATGATTCAAACTGCATTAAAATGGATTGGCAATGAACAAGACACGAAAAAACAAGTTTATTCTAAAATACTTATTTTATTCATTATTTTAACGATGGCTTGTTTCTCACAAAATGTGATTCCTGTTCACATTGCTTTCATCCCCATCTTAATTCCAGCACTTTTAAAAGTATTAAATGAGCTGAAAGTGGATCGCAGACTTGTCACATGTATTATTACATTTGGATTGATTACTCCTTATATGTGGATCCCTGCAGGATTCGGAAAAATTTATCATGACGTATTACAAACCAACGCTGCGCAAAGCGGCCTTACATTTGATGTCACACTTATTCCAAAAGCAATGACTATTCCAGCAATTGGTATGATTATTGGATTATGTGTAGCGGTATTCATTACGTACCGAAAACCTCGTACGTATGAAACAGAACAAATTCATACTACCGAAAATGAAATCGTTCCCTATACAAAACGTAGCATTACTTTCGGTTTATTATCTATCATTGCTACATTAACTGTTCAATTAACAACAGAATCAATGATTTTCGGTGCTTTAGCAGGTATTATCGTCTTATCAGTTAGTGGCAGTCTACCACTTAAAGAAGCAGATGCGATATTAACAAGCGGAATGCGTATGATGTCCTTTATTGGCTTTGTTATGATTGCTGCCGCTGGATTCGGCGCTGTTCTTCGAAAAACAGGACATGTTGAATCTCTAGTGCAAACGAGTGCACATATAATTGGAAATAACAAACCACTCGCTGCATTTCTTATGCTCGTTATTGGACTTCTCGTTACGATGGGAATTGGTTCATCCTTTTCAACCATCCCTATCTTAACAACCATTTTTGTACCTCTTTGCATTCAGCTTGGATTTAGTCCAATGGCCACAATTGCAATTATCGGTACAGTCGGAGCACTAGGTGACGCAGGATCTCCAGCATCGGATAGTACCCTTGGACCAACATCCGGTTTAAATGCTGATGGTCAGCACCATCATATATGGGATACATGTGTACCCACTTTTCTACATTACAATATACCGTTACTTATATTTGGCTTTATTGCCGCAATTACATTATAAAAAGGTGCGTATAAAACGCACCTTTTACTTTTTTATTTTTCCTTTTAATTGTTGAAAAGCTACTTTTCCGTTATCTTTGACATAGCTTTCAATTGTCGGTAGTGATGAACCTATCCATTCACACTCTATACTCCCATTCGGTCCAACAATTTTTAATTTATCTGGTATATGTATATTTAGAAATCTCGCTGACCGAATTAACTCAATAGCAATCTGATCACTTGAGGCTACAATTCCATCTATATACGGATTGTTTTGCAATAATGTAATAAATTGTTTATTTGTATACCCTTGTACACATTCTTCTCGATAAGAGATTCCTTCATCCCAAACAGCGTCTAAAAACCCTGCTATATGATCTTCCATTTCTTCACTTCCTTCTCCCTCACCGAAATATGCAAGAAAGTGACACCCTTTCTCTTTTAATAAAGAAACAGCTCTCTGTCCACTTTCATAATAATTTCCATGTGATTGTTGCTCATCGATCACAACAAACGGAAATGGAATTTCTCCTACACTTTTAAAAATTGCTCTCGTCAAAATAACACCTGCAATGTTATTTTGCTTCAGCATATGTATGTATCTATCTTTATTCTCTATATTACAAATAATGATTTGATAGCCTTCTTTATATGCTATTTCCTCAATACAATGTAGCAAAGTGATGTTTGATTGGTTACATAAATTATCTACAAGTAATGCAATTATCGTTGAATTCTCTTTAAATAGTGGCTTCGCTGCACTGTTTGGCCTATAACGTAATTCTTCAATTGCTTCCTTTACTTGTTTTACTGTGTCCTCATGAACGTATCCTTTTTCATTAATAACTCGTGAAACGGTTGCGACTGAAACACCTGCCAATTTTGCAACATCACGTATAGTTGCCACATCGTCACCCCTTAATATGGTAATAGATTACAATTTTACGGTAACCTAAATTACACTATCCGTCAAGATTAATAACTCACATTTCTGAAAATTGTTACATCATTTCACTAAACGATACTCCAACTGAATTTCATGTAAAATTGGGATATTATCATATCCCATACGTGGAATTTCTTTCTTTATTTTTCGTGCCTCCTCTACCGCATTCACATATAAATTAGTCATTACAAAATTACGTTTTTGGTAAAATCGTAACGCATTCATATTATCATTTGTTGTAATAAGCAAAACCTGTCTGCACCGTTCTTCTTCTGCAACTTGTAATACACAATCCACAAGTTTCGTCCCTATTCCTTTTCTTTCTTCAAAGCTATCTAGCGATACAATTTCGCATATATTTCCGGTCACTTCATACGTTATAATTCCGATTATTCTGTCATCTGAGAGCGCAACAAATCCTGGCAACTCTTCTAACTGATGTCCCTTACCACGTGAAACCATCAATGAACTTCCCCAGTTCTCACACATAAACATTCGGATTGTTTCTTTCATCGCTGGCGTAATTTTTTGTATATGCAGCATTTCCTATTTCTCCCCTTTTATATCATTGTGATACAATATAAGTGTATCACATGTAACGGTATTTGGAGGATGAGGTAAAGTATGAAACGTTTTTTTGCAGCATTGTTTACTATACTAGGTGCAATAACTGCCCTTGGGATTTTCTTTACAAATAAAGTGATGTACTTAAAGAAAAAAACAGAGGAAGAAGTACTCGAAAGAGAAACGAAAAAACATTTTCGTATAGAGGATTTTGATGCTCTTCATAAAGAAGAAATTCATATCCCTTCACAATTCGGATACGACCTTCACGGATATTACATTCCTGCTGGTCATTCCACCAATAAGTTTATGGTTTTTTGCCACGGTGTAACTGTAAATAAAATAAACTCTGTAAAATATGCAAACTTATTCTTAAAAAGGGGATATAACGTCCTCATTTACGATCATCGTCGTCATGGTAAAACTGGCGGAAAAACAACAAGCTATGGATACTATGAAAAACATGATTTAAAATCCGTAGTTGACTGGCTAAAAAACCGTTTTGGCACCAATATTACACTTGGTATTCATGGTGAATCTATGGGAGCTGCAACACTTCTTCAATACGCAGGACTTGTAGAAGATGGTGCTGATTTCTATATTGCAGATTGTCCTTTCTCTGATTTTCACGGACAATTACAGCACCGTTTAAAGGTTGAATTCCATTTACCAAAATGGCCTTTATTACCTTTAGCAAACGCATTTTTGAAAGTTCGTGACGGTTATACAATTCGTGAAGTTTCACCAATCGACTGTATAAAAAACATTAACAATCCCGTTCTCTTTATTCATAGTAAAGATGACGACTATATTTTAGCTGATATGACAAAAGCGTTATATGAAGCGAAAGAAAATAATAAGCAGCTTTATATTGCAGAACACGGTGCACACGCTTGCTCTTATAACGAAAATAAAGAAGAGTACGAAGCAGCCGTCGATCAATTTTTAAACACATATGTGAAAGAAACAAAAAACAGGCTTGCATAAGCCTGTTTTTTATTGCGCTAAAACGTCTGTAACTTGTTCCATATTTTCAGAAATCCATTGCATTGCATCATCTAACGTTGGGAATTCTGTCGTTTGAAATGTTACTTCATCTTGAAGTAACCAAACATCCTTTGCCTCTTGCCCTACACCTGCAATGGACCAATGTAACAAACTATATGGATGATTATCATTCAAAAATGATGCCCACGTGCGCTCATTTGCAATGTTTCGTAATGTATGTAATTGTTTATCCATCTCTCGTCACCTTACTCTAGTCAGTTATGAAAACTATTATAACACTCTCTTCTTTCTCAAACAAAGTGCTCTTTTTATATTGTCAAGCACTTCCCTTGATTATATGATGAAATTAAGCGTTTGGGAAGGAGGGATAACGTTGGCAAAAGTACAAATTAAAGTAAATGATAATGGCTCTTTTCGCGTTACAGGGGACGTGGAATTAGTCGACTCACAAGGGAATGTATTCCCAGCAAAACCGGCATTTTCTTTATGCCGTTGTGGTTTATCAAAAAATATGCCTTATTGCGACGCTTCGCATAAAGGTAAATTCGAGTCTGTTGTTAGAGCACCAGAGGCAGAATAATTTTACATGTGACATGCACATTTTTTTGTGCATGTTTTTTCTTTTTAGCAACTCCGTTATATCCCTTCTCCTTACAACATTTCTAATACTTTTATTTCCATTCCAGCCTGCATATATTTTCACACAATTCTTCACATTCGAATATTTTTTACTAGCCTTTTATTTTTTTTGTGCTATAATTTGAGCAAACAGCATCCTTCGGGGTCGGGTGAAATTCCCAACCGGCGGTGATGAAGTGAAAACTTCTAAGTCCGTGACCCGTTTTCAACTCGAAAACGGTGGATCTAGTGAAACTCTAGGGCCGACAGTATAGTCTGGATGGGAGAAGGATATGTTTCTAGTTTTTTATATAGTGAATACACTTTTATTTCAGTATGCATATTTTTAAAGATTCATTTTGATTCTTTATATATGTTTAATTTTCTATACTTATTTTTTATACTGAAATAAAAAGAGACAACTAGCGTTTAAAAATTCGATATTTTGCTAGGTTTTTTCCTTATGCAGAAATATCAATTATCGTTAGGTTTCTTTCCTATGCTTTCGTATTCAAACTATATTTCTAGAAATCACGTCTCCCAAACCCCAAGGATATTAAATCCTTGGGGTTTTTTGATTTTTTTAGGAGAGGTGAAGAAAATGACAGATCAAGAATATATGAGGATTGCCCTGCAGTTAGCAGAAGGGACATCAGGACAAACAAGTCCAAATCCTATGGTTGGTGCTGTTGTTGTAAAAGATGGAAACATCGTTGGTATGGGGGCTCATTTACGAGCTGGTGAAGAACACGCAGAAGTTCATGCCCTTCAAATGGCTGGTCAGAACGCCAAAGACGCTACCGTTTATGTAACACTGGAACCGTGTAGCCACTTTGGAAAAACACCACCTTGTTGTGAATTGCTCATCGAAAAAGGAGTTAAGCGTGTTGTAATTGCTACTCTCGATTGTAATCCGCTCGTTTCTGGTAACGGAAAAAAAAGATTAGAGGAAGCTAGAATTGAAGTAACGACCGGTGTTCTTGAAGCAGAAGCAGTTTTATTAAATCGCTACTTTTTTCACTACATGAAAACGAAGCGCCCTTTTGTAACAATCAAAACAGCGATGAGCTTAGATGGAAAAACAGCAACTGTAACTGGTGAAAGTAAGTGGATTACAGGTGAAGAAGCACGTGCTGATGTTCACCAATATCGCCATACACATGATGCAATTCTTGTTGGAGTGAATACAGTTATAGCTGATAATCCTCATTTAACAACAAGAATTCCAAATGGTGGGAAACATCCTATTCGCGTTGTTTTAGATACCCATTTACGAACGCCACCATCTTCTCATGTTATAACAGATGGTTTAGCACCGACATGGATTATTGTCGGTAAGGATGTAAAGAAAGAGAAGATATCTTCTTATGAATCTAAAAATATAGCTATATTCCAAATGGAAACGAAACATATAGAAATCGAGGACCTTCTTTCCTTTCTTGGAGAGAAACAAATTCTTTCTCTATTCGTTGAAGGTGGCCAATCGATTCATGCAAGTTTCTTAAAAACAAACAATTTTAATGAAATTGTAACCTATATAAGCCCGAAATTAATTGGTGGGAAAGATGCTCCTACTTTATTTGGAGGAAATGGTTTTTCAAAATTACAAAATGCGCTTTCCTTGAAAATTCAAGAGATGAAACAAATTGGTGATGATATAAAAATCGTTGCGAATGCCCGAAACGAGGTGACGAAATGTTTACAGGAATTGTAGAAGAATTAGGAACGATAGCAAACATGCAACAAAGTGGAGAAGCGATGAAATTAACGATTCATGCAAAGAAAATTTTATCAGATGTTCACTTAGGTGATAGTATCGCGGTTAACGGTATTTGCTTAACTGTAACAAGCTTTACAACTACTTCATTTACAGTTGATGCAATGCCTGAAACGATGCAGTCGACATCACTTCGCATGCTTAAACCGCACTCTAAAGTAAATTTAGAGCGAGCAATGGCTGCAAACGGACGATTCGGTGGACATTTCGTTTCAGGACATATTGATGGCATCGGAACGATTTTAAATAAAAAACAACATTACAATGCCGTCTATTACAAAATAGCAATTTCTGATGAACTGCTGCGCTATTGTTTGCATAAAGGATCCATTGCTGTTGATGGAACGAGTTTAACGATATTTGATATAGACGAATCTTCCATAACGATTTCACTCATCCCGCACACAGTAAGCGAATCTGTCATTGGAGAAAAAAATGCCGGAGATATCGTAAACATTGAGTGTGACATGATTGGTAAATATATCGAACGCTTTATTACTAAACCTACAAAACGAGTAGGTTCAATGACTGAAAGCTTTTTACAAGAAAACGGATTTCTATAAGGGGGAAGCACAATGTTTCATCGTATTGAAGAAGCTCTAGAAGATTTAAAACAAGGTAAAGTCGTTATCGTATGTGATGATGAAAACCGAGAAAATGAAGGCGATTTTATTGCTTTAGCAGAGTACATTACACCAGAAACAATTAATTTTATGATTACACATGGCCGTGGTCTCGTTTGTGTACCGATTACAGCAGGATACGCAGAACGTCTACAATTAGAACCAATGGTATCTCATAATACAGATTCACATCATACTGCGTTTACAGTGAGCATTGACCATGTTTCTACAACAACAGGGATTAGCGCTCACGAACGTGCAACTACGATACAAGAATTGTTAAACCCCGCATCAAAAGGCGCTGATTTCAATCGACCTGGACATATCTTTCCATTAATTGCGAAAGAAGGCGGTGTCCTGCGTCGTGCAGGTCATACAGAAGCTGCTGTTGATTTAGCAAAGCTATGCGGTGCCGAACCAGCTGGAGTTATTTGCGAGATTATAAATGAGGACGGCACGATGGCACGTGTACCTGATTTAATAGAATGCGCAAAACAATTTGATATAAAAATGATTACAATAGAAGATTTAATTGCTTACCGCCGCCATCATGAAACACTTGTGACGAGAGAAGTGGAAATTACATTACCTACAGATTTCGGTACTTTCCACGCAATTGGCTATTCTAACTCATTAGATACGAAAGAACATATCGCACTTGTAAAAGGTGATATTTCAACAGGTGAACCGGTACTTGTACGTGTTCATTCTGAATGCTTAACAGGAGATGTATTCGGTTCACATCGCTGCGATTGCGGACCACAACTCCATGCAGCACTTGCTCAAATTGAGCGTGAAGGAAAAGGTGTTCTTCTTTATATGAGACAAGAAGGAAGAGGCATTGGGCTTCTTAATAAGCTTCGTGCTTATAAATTACAAGAAGAAGGATTCGATACTGTAGAAGCAAATGAAAAACTCGGCTTCCCTGCTGATCTTCGTGATTACGGTATCGGTGCTCAAATATTAAAAGATTTAGGTTTACAGAGTTTACGATTATTAACGAATAACCCAAGAAAAATTGCTGGCTTACAAGGTTACGATTTAGAAGTAATCGAGCGTGTACCGTTGCAAATGCCAGCAAAAGAAGAGAATAAATCGTATTTACAAACGAAAGTAAACAAATTAGGACACTTACTAAACTTATAATTAAAGGAGAGATTTATTATGGTATTCGAAGGTCATTTAGTTGGTACAGGATTAAAAGTTGGAGTTGTTGTTGGACGTTTTAACGAATTTATTACAAGTAAGTTACTTGGCGGCGCTTTAGACGGATTAAAGCGTCACGGTGTAGAAGAAAATGATATTGATGTTGCTTGGGTTCCTGGTGCATTTGAAATTCCTTTAATCGCTAAAAAGATGGCTAGTAGCGGAAAGTATGATGCTGTTATTACATTAGGTACTGTAATCCGAGGTGCTACAACTCACTACGATTACGTTTGTAATGAAGTAGCAAAAGGTGTTGCGTCTTTATCACTACAAATGGACATCCCAGTTATTTTCGGCGTATTAACGACAGAAACAATTGAACAAGCGATTGAACGCGCAGGTACGAAAGCTGGTAATAAAGGATATGAATCAGCTGTTGCTGCAATTGAAATGGCTCACTTATCAAAACAATGGGCATAAAAAAAAGAGGCTGCGGCCTCTTTTTATTTTTTCACCTTTTTTTGTACATCTTTTATTAATTCATTCATCGTTTTTCCTTCTGTTTTTATATGAAGAGCTTGTGCCGTTCTCCATACATTCTCTCTTTTTTTCGCTTCTTCTATAATAGTAATTTCTTTTCTAACTTCCTTTAAATCTTTTCCTTCCGTTTTCAATCCAAAATGTTCAGCTTTCGTTCGAAAGTGTTGTTCGATTCTTTGTTGCATTTCTTTTTGTTCAGGATTTTCAGCAGCCTTAACTGGATCAGAACTTATTGCTTTTATTAAAATTAAACAAGTCATAATCGCTAATATGTATTTGTACATGTAAAATCCTCCAACCCAATATAAATTACATATTTACTATGTACAACTAGGGCTTGGAAAATTCGTCCACAAAAATTCTTTTTTTCGTTCAAAAACCAATAGTATCAAGCGTTCACAACTATTTATTACATTTTATTTACAAAAAAGCAAACTCTTTTACAAGTTTGCTTTTTCATCTATCTTATAATGCACATTCTTCAATCTCAAATCCTAAATCTGCAATCATACCCCAGTCCGCAGTCGGCTCTTGTCCAGCTGTCGTTAAGTAGTCCCCGACAAAAATAGAATTTGCTGCAAATAAACCGATTGGCTGTACAAAACGTAAATTGATTTCACGCCCTCCTGAAATACGAATTTCTTTTGTTGGGTTTACAAAACGCATCATTGCCAGTACTTTTAAACATTCTACTGGCGTTAACTCTTTTTGCCCTTCAAGAGGTGTCCCCTTTACAGCAACAAGGAAATTACAAGGGATAGAATCTGCATCTATACGTTGTAATTCAAATGCAATTTCAGCACGCTCTTCAATTGTTTCTCCCATGCCAAAAATCGCTCCAGAGCATGGAGAAATGCCCGCTTGTTTTGCTTTTTGAACTGTATCAACACGATCATCATACGTATGAGTTGAACAAATACTATCGTAATTATTTGCATGTGTATTTAAGTTGTGGTTATAACGGTGCACGCCTGCTTCCGCTAAACGTCCTGCTTGATCTTCATTTAAGAAACCTAAACAACAACAAATCTTCAAGTCTGTCGTTTCACGAATTTCCTTAACTGCTCCAATTACGTGATTTACCTCTTTATCTGTCGGACGACGACCAGACGCTACAATACAATATGTACCTGCTTTACGGCGTATTGCTTCATGTGCCCCTTCTACAATCTTCTCCTGCGTTAACCATGCATATTTATCAATCGGTGCTTCTGAAATAATAGACTGTGAGCAATATCCACAATCTTCAGGACATAATCCAGATTTCGTATTAATAATCATATTCAATTTTACTTTCTTACCAAAGTGATGATGGCGAATAATGTAAGCCGCATTCATAATTTCTAAAACTTCTGTATCATCAGCTTCTAATATCGCTATTGCATCTTCTTTTGTAATCATCTTCTCTTCCACTACGTCGTATGCAAGTTTTTTCCAATCCCTTTTTGTTTGTACTTGTTTCATTTCATCTCTTCCCCTCTTTTGTTATATGTATAAATAAAGCATGATACGTTGCCATTATCCCTTCATTTCCCGTGAAGTCTCTTTCGTATATGCGTAGCATCGCACGAAAGAGTGAGGGACTTTGACAATATGATCCTTCATTGCTATTAGTTGCTCCTACTTTTCGAATAGAATGCAGAAACTCCTTAACTTCTGTAAAACTTTCTATGTAACATGTTTCAGAAACATGCACATCCCCTGTTTCTATCTTACATATATGAAGCAACTGATCTTTTGAATAAAAACGTTGACCAATCGATGTTTCATTTTTTATATTTCTTTCTTCTTTCGCACGTTGGAACGAAGCATGCAATTCTTGAAATGTTTCATGTCCAAACGTTGAAAAGAGTAATATCCCATCTATGGACAAATGTTGAAATAAATTTCTTAACACTTGTTGTAAATTATTTAACCATTGAAATGTAGCATTTGAAATAATGACATCATATGATTCTTCTAATCGTAATCGCTCAATATCTTCACAGTGAAACGTTACATTTTTTACATTTTGTCTAGTTTGCGCAATCGCAATCATACTTTCAGCAAAATCAACTGCTGTAATATGTGATTTCGGAAATAACTTTGATAATTGCTCTGTTACATACCCCGTCCCGCATCCTAGTTCTAAAATACGTATTGATGCCGTTTCACTATATCGTTCCTTTAAGATTGAAAGTAATGAATGTGCCATCTTTTTTTGTACATTTGCATATCGATCGTAAGATACGGCTGCCCCATTAAACCGTTTTTGTAGTAACGTTTTGTTGATCATGTCGTATCCCCTCTACAAATTGAATTATCTCATTTGCGCAATATTCAAAATTCGTCACACATAATGCATGCCCTGCTTCACTTACTACTTTCAGCTCGCTGCTGCTATTCTCCGTCATACTACGTGCCGCAGACAATGGGCATATTACATCCTGTTCTCCGTGAATAAGTAGTATAGGTACTTTAATTTCTTTTAGTTCTTCTCTCATATCTGTTTCTATTAAATAATCTAAACCTAGTTGTAAAGACTGAATAGAATCACCTTTAAAACGGTCTACAATGTCTTCAAAGTTTTTATTCTCTTTTAGCTCATCTTTCGTAAACATATTTTCATAAAACCGCTTGAGCGTATCTTCTTTCCTTCTCGCCAAATTCCTTTTCAGCCGTTCTACATGCAAAGCATTCCATCCGTTACTGTAATCGCTCGTATTTGTAAATTTAGCAGTACCACCAATTAATACGATGCCTTTTGCCTGAATCTTTTTATAAGCTTCAACTGCTGCTAACGCTCCTAGTGACCATCCAACCAATATTACGTTGTCATTATGCGCTACATCTATAATTCGTTCCGCAAATTCACTTCGTTCTTTCACATTACGCCAATCTATGCATTGAACAGAATATCCTTTAAAATACGGAAGTACTAAATCCCAAATATTCTCTTCCATTCCCCATCCGGGGATAAAAATAATCTTTAGCTCATTCATACGAAAAGCTCCTCTTCTTTCGCAATGTGGATAATTCGGTCAATAGCCCATTTTAAATCAGCTATTGTATGTTGCGATGTAACTGCAAAGCGAATTCGAGAACTATGAACCGGCACAGTTGGCGGACGAATTGCAATAGCCGCAATCCCTGCCTCTTGCAACCTTTTACTAAACCGTAAAGCATGTTCATTTGAACCGACTACAATCGGTACAATATGAGTTGAACTATTTCCAATATCAAAACCAGCATCCCTTAATTTAGTTCTGAAGTATTCTCCGTTTGCTATAAGGTTCTCTCTTCTTTCGTTATCTTCTTTTACAATTTCAATTGCTTTTTGCACTGCTCCTAACGTACTTGGTGGTAAGGCTGTAGTAAAAATAAAGCTTCTCATCATATTTTGTAAATACTCTATATAAATTTCATCACCTGTCAAATACGCACCATAACACCCTAAAGCCTTGCTAAACGTCCCCATATGTATATCAATTTTTTGAGAAAGATTTTTTTCTATATGAGATAACCCAGCTCCGCCGATTCCATATATTCCACTCGCATGTGCTTCATCGACTATAATGATTGCCCCGTATTTCTCTTTCAGCTGTACTAAATCTCTCAAATACGCAGTATCACCGTCCATACTAAAAACGGTATCTGTTACGATTAATTTCCTTTTTTCAGGCGAAGCCATTTTCAACAACTTCTCTAAATGATCCAAATCATTATGACGATACCTTTTATGCTCTGCCCCGCTTAATATGATTCCATCAACAATACTTGCGTGATTTAACTTATCACTAAAAACAATATCGTGCCGAGAGGCTAAAGAAGATATGGCACCTATATTTGCCGTATACCCACTATTTACAATTAAAGCTCTTTCAGTACCTTTCCAGTCACATATGCTTCTCTCAACCTCTTCATATAATAGATGATTTCCTACAAGGAGACGAGAGGCAGTCGCTCCAGTTCCATATCTTTTTGTACAGGCAATAGCAGCTTCTTTTAACCTTTCATCTCCAGCTAACCCTAAATAATTATTTGACGCTAAATTTAACATCCTTTTTTTATCTCGAATAAGCCAAGTCTCTTCTGCCTTCTCTGTTACATGCAAATCACGATACTGCCCTTGCTCATGTAATTGTTGTAATTTACATTGAAGGTGCGCCCGCCACGTTTGATTCATTTTGGATAAACTCCTCTAATTTTGAAATCATAATATGTTCTTTTGCAGATTCTAATACTTCTTCTTTCGTAAACTCACCTGCAAAGAATGGTAATAATCCTAAAACTGGTACCCCGCTCAGCTCTTCAATCATCTCTTTATTTTCTTGCACTCTTTCCATTTCACATTCTTTGCAACCTGATAAAATGACACCCGCTACGGTTAAGCCATGCGCCTTTGCGTAAGCAATCGTTAACACTGTATGATTTACTGTTCCTAATGTAGGACGAGCTACTACAATAAGAGGCAACTGTAATTCTTTTGCAAAATCAATTACTAAAGCATCTTCTGTATATGGGACAGCAAGCCCACCTGCTCCTTCTACAAATAAGCTATTAAACTCTTTTAATAGTCCATTATAGTAATCAGTAATTTCTTTTAACTTTACTACTCTTCCAGCTCTTTTCATGGCAAGTCTCGGAGCAAGTGGTTCTTCAATAGAATAAGGGCAAATTTCATTTTCTTGTGTCGGTACACCTGATAATGATTTTAACCTTGCCGCATCTCCCTCAGGGTTTGATGCAACATGCCCACTTTGCAACGGTTTATATACCCCTACGTTATATCCTAATTCTCTAAATACACCTGCTATAGCACCTGCAACTACTGTTTTTCCAACTTCAGTATCAGTTGCTGTTATGAAAAAACCACTCATTATTCTCCCTCCGTAACATCCGAGATTGCCTTATATAAAATGCGTAACATATCATCAATCTCTTCAAAAGTAGAAGCAAGTGGCGGCATAAATACAATCGTGTTACCTAGCGGTCGTAAAATCATACCCAGCTCTCTTGAGCGTTTACATACTTGAACACCGACTCTCTCTGTCCAGTCAAACGCTTCTTTCGTTTCCTTATTCTTCACAAGCTCAATACCAACCATTAATCCGCACTGACGAATATCACCTACATGTTTATAAGCAAAGAGCTTTTCTAATTGCGCTGCCACATAATCCGTTTTACGTGCCACTTCTTCTATTAAATTTGTTTTTTCATATAGTTCTAGATTCGCGATTGCTACGGCACACCCTAACGGATTGCCTGTGTAGCTATGTCCATGGAAAAATGTTTTTTGTTCTTCATATTCTCCTAAGAAGGCATTATATATTTCATCTGTCGTTACCGTAACTGCAATTGGTAAATATCCACCTGTTAAACCTTTCCCAGCAGTTAAAATGTCTGGCGTCACATTTTCATGTTCACAAGCAAACATTTTCCCTGTACGCCCAAATCCAGTTGCTACCTCATCTGTAATAAATAATACATTGTACTTAGTACATAAATCGCGCAGTCCTTTTAAATATCCTTTTGGCATTGTAATCATCCCGCCAGCACCTTGCATTAATGGCTCTACAATGATGGCAGCTACTTCTTCATGCTTTTCTTTCAACAATTCTTCCATTTCTTCTAAATGGCTTTTTACAATTTCCTCCTTATTATTTCCGTAAGGAGAACGATATGTATATGGATACGGCATTTTAATCGCATCAAATAAGAGCGAACTATACACTTGGTGAAACAAGTCTATTGCTCCTACTGAAACAGCTCCAATTGTATCACCGTGATATGCTTCTTTTAATGTAACGAATCTTTGTTTCTTTGGTTTCCCTTTATGCTGCCAATATTGGAAAGCCATCTTAATTGCAATTTCAACAGCGGTAGAACCTGAATCAGAATAGAATACCTTCTTCAATCCATCTGGTACAACCTCAATAATTTTTTCTGCTAATAAAATAGATGGAACGTTAGCAAGTCCTAGCATAGTAGAATGAGCAATTTTATTTAATTGCTCACGAATTGCTTCATCTAATTCCGGTACTTGATGTCCGTGAACATTTAACCATATAGATGAAACACCATCCCAATATTCATTACCATTTACATCGTATAGCTTTCTTCCCTCTCCACGTTCAATAATGACAGGATCTTCTTCTAAATAATCTTTCATTTGTGTAAATGGGTGCCATACGTAAGCTTTATTTTTCTCTGCTAATTCTTCATATGTATAAGATGATTTTTCAATCGTTTTACTATTTATTGTCACAATTGTCGCCCCTAATGTTAACTTGTTTATAAACAAAGTTAACATTAAATCTGAATGACTGTCAATTATTTTAAAATCAAATAGTTCTTAAAAAAGAACAACTTATCATACGATAAGTTGTTCTACTTTCCATGCTGTATCTTTCCAATTTCTAAAATAATTTCTTCATCTTTTTTCCCTCTGTATTAATTCCAAGCTGCTTCGCATGCTCAATTAATAAATCATGACGCTGCTCAAATCTAGCCTTATTTACTTCTTTCGTAATTTCTTCTTTTGTTTTTCCATCACTAGAAACCCCTAGTTTCGTAGCTGCTTTCTCCATCGACTTCTTCTCTTCCGCTTCTTTCGCTTTCTTCACTTCTGACTGCTGTACTTGCTTTTTCTTCGCTTGCTCTGATTCAGCTGCAAAAGCTGTGTAAATGCCAGCACTTCCGCCAATGACTAGTAAGGTGGTAAAAAGAATTATTTTTTTCTTCACTCTTTCCTCCCCTTTCAAATTCATTATAACGCACATTTTTTAGTGTTAAAACCTATCTCCTTTATTTCCCTAAAAAAATATCACATATTTTTATTGACATGTATGATGAATATATGATAAAAATTTAACTAACATCATATGAATCGGCGTTGATAGGATTTAGTAGTATTTCGATTTCTGATTTCAGAGAGCTGGTGGTCGGTGCGAACCAGTACAGAGCGAATTATGAATTACCCCCTGGAGCTTCTTTTACGAAACGTAAGGAGTAGTGAAAGACGGTTATAGACCGTTATGTCTAAAGAGTGGTGAAACGAAACTGTTTCACAATTTAGGGTGGTACCGCGAATTTTTCGTCCCTGCATATATTGCAGGGGCGTTTTTATTTTATAAGCGCATATCATATGACCCTTTATTTTGTGATACATTCATTTCACAAGCTAGGGTGGTACCGCGATTTCTTCGTCCCTGCATAATTATATGCAGGGACGTTTTTTTATCCAATCATTTCCGTATCATATAGAAGGACTAACAATTACCGGTAATTTGTCACAAAATTCTAAATTTTAGAAGGAAATATACAATATTGGCGAATTTTATATAAAAAAGAGCTATTTCACATTACTTAGGAGGGGAAAACAATGGTTTCAAAAATTGAGTCTGTTCTTTTAACAATTTTTATCTTTTTCTGTATTGGTTTTAGTGTTATTCAATTAGAAGTTTCACCACACATCCCAATTTTATTTGGTATCGTTCTTTTATTAGCATTTGGATTCTTGAAGAAAATCTCTTGGTCTACTATGGAGAAAGGGATGATTAGTAGTATTTCAGCTGGCATTCCATCTATATTTATTTTCTTACTTGTAGGCGTATTAATTAGCGTTTGGATCGCAGCTGGAACTATTCCCACTTTAATGGTATACGGCTTCCAACTTGTATCTCCAAAAATTTTCGTTCCAACTGTTTTTGTTGTTTGTGCAATTGTTGGAACGAGTATCGGTAGTGCATTTACAACTGCTGCAACTGTAGGACTTGCCTTTATGGGAATGGGTACTGCCCTTGGATACGATCCAGCTCTTATTGCTGGTGCAATTATTTCTGGTGCATTCTTCGGAGATAAAATGTCTCCTTTATCTGATACAACAAACTTAGCGCCTGCTGTAACAGGTGTAGATTTATTTGAACATATTCGTAACATGCTTTGGACAACAGTGCCAGCTTTCATTATTGCTTTTATCGCATTTTTCATTTTAGGAAGCGGATCTGGTGGAAACGTTGATTTCTCAGCATTTATTAACACACTAGAAAAAAATGCAACGATTTCTATCGTTACACTGATTCCTATTTTATTACTGTTCCTATTCGCATTTAAAAAGGTACCCGCAGTTCCAACATTACTTGCAGGAATTGTGGTAGGGATTATTATTCTCTTTATTTTTAAACCTAGCACTTCTTTAGCTGATTTAATAAAAATTATGCAAGACGGTTACGTTTCTAAAACTGGTATCAAAGACATTGACAGCTTATTATCTCGCGGTGGCCTGCAAAGTATGATGATGTCAATTGCTCTTATTTTCCTAGCTCTTTGTATGGGAGGATTATTACAAGGAATGGGTATTATAGCGCAGCTGATGAATATTATCTCTAGCTTCGTAAAAACTAGTACACGCTTAATTATTTCTACTGCTTCAACTGCAATTGGTGTAAACTTCTTACTTGGTGAGCAATACTTATCTATCGTTTTAACAGGACAAGCATTCGCTAATAAATACGATGAAGTCGGTTTAGAACGTCGTAATTTATCACGAGTATTAGAAGATGCTGGTACAGTAATTAATCCACTCGTACCATGGGGTGTAAGTGGCGTATTCTTAACAAACGTTCTTAGCGTTCCAACATTCGATTACCTGCCATACGCAATCTTCTGTTTAGCTTGTCCAGTCGTAACCATTATCGTCGGTTTTACTGGATTCGGTCTTTCATGGAAAAAAGAAAAAGCAGTACCAGTTTCATAATATAATAAAAAGGATTACCAAATCGGTAATCCTTTTTATATTTCTCGACTATCTATTCGCTTTCTTTCTTCTAAATAACATAAGTAATCCCGCTCCAACAAACGCAAGACCCGCTCCAATTGTAGAAGCAATACTTGCACCTGTTTTCGGTAAATCACGTTCATCTTTTTCAGCTTCTTTATTTTCACTTACAGTTGTTGTTTCTTTTGTATTTTGATCATCTGTTGTAGTTTGTCCAGATCCAGTATTGTTTCCATCTTGCTTTGGTTCATTACCATTATTACCTTCTTCTGTTGGTGGTGTTGGGTTTTCTCCATTACCTGTTGGCGGTGTCGTTTGGTTTTCTCCACCACCTGTTGGCGGTGTTGTTGGATTTCCTTCACCAGTTTCTTTATCATCATTTTTCTTCGTTATATCAATTGCATATTTCGCAAATTCATTTTCAGATGGTCCAACATATGAAATCTTTCCATCTTTCTTTATATACTTTTGTGCATTTGGTGAAGAATCAAATGTTGTATTTAATTTATCTGCAACAATCGGTTTAAATGTCCAATTTTGATCAGCTGCTGGATCAATATCTTTTATTTTTTGCATATACTTCACAATGATTTGACGTGTTTCATCTTGTGATTGGTATACAACTTCCCCTTTACTTACACCTGGGAACGTTTGGCTACTTCCACGATAGTTATTTGTAGCGACGATGAACTCTTGATTGTCAGCTACTGGCTTACCTTCATATGTCATATTTACAATACGATTAGCATTTGCATTTACAACTTTTCCATCTTTATCGTATTTCGCCGGTTGTGTTACATCAATTTCGTATTTTAAGCCATCTAAAATATCGAAGTTATATGTAGGATAGCCTATATTTACTAACGGCTGTTCTTCTGTTTTCTTTGGATCAATTTGATTAAACTGACCTGCAGACATTTCAAGCCATTCTTTCACTTGTGCCCCATTTACTTTTACAGCATATAACGTATTTGGATACACGTATAAATCTGCAACGTTTTTAATTGCTAACGTTCCAGCTGGAATATCAGTATAATATGTCGCACCGTTTCGGCCACCTGCTTTAAATGGTGCTCCTGCAGATAAAACTGGAATATCTTTAATCTTTTCGTATTCTGGTTTTTTAAGTTCTTGTTCTACATACCATTTTTGCGCATTTGTCACAATTTGTACGGAAGGATCATCTTGTACTAATGAAAAATAACTATTAATTGGTGCTTTCGTTTTACCTACATGTGTATTTACATATTCGATTGTCTTTTCATGTTCATCTTTAATTTCATTAACTAATTTTTGATCAGATGCTACTAATGGATTACCTTTACTATCAGCAATCGGACGAAGTTGCGGCTTAGACTGATCTTTTTGCACTTCCCATTTTCCGTTTACCTTTTTCAATTGCATATCAATAATACCTAAGTTACTACCAAAAACACCCGGCATTACAACTGGAACACCATTAAATACATCCTTCACTTCAGTATGTGAATGTCCCATTAATACTGCATTTACGCCAGGAACTTCTGTCGCTAAATAAAACGATGAATTTTCCATTCCTTCGTTGTATCCACTCTTATCAACATCTGAATGCGCTAGTGCAACTATAATATCCGCACCTTGCGCCTTCATTTCCGGAACTAATTTTTTCGCTGTTTGCACAATATCTTTTGCTTTTACTTGTCCTTCTAAATTCGCTTTATCCCAATTCATAATTTGTGGTGGAACAAATCCCATTACACCAATTTTCACTATTTGTTTTTGGCCTGCTTCATCCACTACTTCTTTCTCTAAAATATGATATGGTCTATCAAAGTAATGCTCGTCATTCTCATCATTACCATCATGGTCATCTCTGTAGACATTCGAGTTAATAACCGGAATTTTTGCTTTACTAGTCACTTCCTTTAAATAATCTAAACCGTAGTTAAATTCATGATTCCCAAGAGAGATGACGTCATACTTCATTAAATTCATTACACGATATAATGGATGTGTATAACTAGGATCCACACGATTCTTCGGATCTTTTATTTTATTCGCTACGTAATCCCCAAGCGGTGTCCCTTGTAATGCATCCCCATCATCAAATAGGACAGAGTTTTTCACTTCTTCACGTGCTTTATTAACGAGTGTTGCCGTTTGTACAAGACCTACTTTATTATCTGTTTTCGTTTGATAATAATCGTAATTCATTAAGTTAACGTGAATATCTGATGTTTCTAGAATTCGTAAGTTAACTGTACTCTCCCCAGTGTTCTCATCTGCATGAGCTGTTGCTGGCATTACTTGCGGTGCCATTACACCAATCGCAAGAGTTGCTCCAGCTAGCATTTTTTTTGACTTTTTCACAAAAAATCCCCCTTATACAATTACCAGAAATAATGAAATGAATCCCTATCTGTCTCTAACCACATACCTTTTTTCTTCTATTAGAGACACAATTTTCATTTCACCCTGCGCTAACGAGTAGTCCCCTTAAACGCCCGATTGATGAAGACTATTAATTAAAAGGAAATAAAGCTCCCACTAGTTAAAGTTTCACCTTATCTGACATTATCATATATAAAGTTCTTTCCTATCGTCAATATTTTTTGACAAACTTCAACAAATTTTCTGTAAAGTTATTATAAACTTTTCATAAACATATAATATGCCCTTACATTGCTAATACTGCTGAATATGATACAATTACCAATTACAAGGAGGATGAATTTATGAAAAAAGTCATCTTAACAATTGTTTGTCTCCTCCTTCTGATCATTTCTTATTCTTATTTTGAAAAGAACGACGAGACAAAACAAAATGAATCTGAAGAAAAAACAGAAAAAACATCTGCCCCAAATTGGATTGATAAGCAAACAAACGAATCTTTTTATCATCTTGTATTAGGTGATTCACTCGCTAAAGGATACGGATCGACACAAGGTGGATTTGCTGAATTAGCTTCTAAGCAAATAGAAGCACAAATTCATAAACCAATTACAGTAGAAAACCTTGGGGTAAACGGTCTTACAACAGATCGTCTCGCTAAAAAAGTTCAATCAGAAGATGTAAAGGAAAAAATTAGAGCAGCAAATATAATTACAATTAATATTGGAGGAAATAATTTATTTCGTTTAAATCGTGATGTTGGTGTTATAGATGGTATAAAAATGTTAAATAAAGAAAAAGCTCATTTTGAAGCGGATATAAAAAGTATTGTAAAGACAGTTCGAGATCAAAATCCGGATGCTTTACTCATTCTCTCAGAACTCTATAACCCGTTACAACTCGATGACTCCATCGCAAGTTATGCAGATATGTTTTTAGATGGCTGGAATGAATCTGTTTATTCCATTTCCAAAACAAATCAACCATCTATCGTTTTACCAATTCGCAAATTAATATCGAATGATAAAAAAGAGTTATTATTTGACCAAGTACACCCAAATGATAACGGCTATGCAATTATTGCCAATACATTTACAAAGCAAGTGTTATCCTACAAATATTAAAGCGACCATGAAACAATTCTATTTTTATAACATGTCTTTTTTGTTACAATGATAGTGGAAGGGGGCCTTTATATGGAATCACGCGAGTGGGAACGTATTGTTGATCATCTTCTTTCGCTAGTGCCTCTTTTTTATCGCAAATTTATGCTTCCTGGAGAATTTTCTTCTCAAAGACATATGCCGCCATCACATACACAAGTATTACTGCTTTTGCATGAAAACGGCACATTAGCAGTTTCCGAAATCGGCAAGCGGCTAGCGATTTCACGGCCTAACATGACACCTCTATTAAACAAACTTATTCAAGAAGAACTAATAGAGCGTCATTATAGCGAAAAAGATCGACGGGTCATTTTAATTTCTCTAACAGCTGAAGGGAAATTATTAGTAAATCAGTATCAGCAATTCATTTTAGACAAACTAAAAGAAAATTTCCAAACATTATCTGAGGAAGAGCGCGAAAAGCTCATTCATTCTCTTCAAACCATTCAAAATTTAATTTTGAAAACAAACGTATAAAGCTGCTTCTAAATAGAAGCAGCTTTATGATTCGTAATAATTACCATAGTACACATTGGAATATGGCCATGTTGTTAAATATGGTTTTTTTTCCTGTGTAGGCTGTTGTTGTGGTAATTGTGGTATTTGTGATAATTGCTGTAATTGTTGTTGCCAATATAATTCGTATTGTCTACTCGTATCATAAACCGGATAATAATTTACATATGGATATACTTGAGGTACGTAATAATAATACATTATCCTCTCCTCCTTTTTCTTAAACATATTCAAAGGAGAAAATGGATGTGACATTGTTTATAATTGTACAAGTGGTTCTCTCACTCGTTTCTTCCTTTTCTTCAAGCGTAACTTACGGTTCTTTTCGTATAAATAATGCACAACGAAATACGAAATGAGACCAAACACAACTCCTAAAATCGTCATTCCAATTAATACATACACTTCACTTTGTAATAAGCTCTTTAATATCGTAAAAATGTGACTTGAAAACAAGTCCGATATCGTAAATGGTTCATGATGAATTTTCTGTACATGAAATGGATAAATCATTTTTCCTAGCGCATACGCAAGCGGAAATAAAAATACTGGGAGAAACGATATTTTCCCAATAATATTGCCAATAACTGCCGCAGGAAAAGATCCCTTTGCTAACCTGACGATTGGATAAAATATTACATATACGAGCGATGCCGTATAAATGACTAACATTTCTAAGCCGAATCCTATAGCAAACCCTAACGATACTTTCTTTGCGCCTTCTGGCGATCGAAGCAACTTATAATATTGAAACTTTAATATTCTCCACATCCGCTGAAAAAACGAATATGTTTTCTTAGTTGTTTTCACCCTCATCATCTCTTTAACTATATTTTTATATGTAGTATGTCCTTACACACTCTGAAAAACAAATTTAGTTTTCTCTTTTATTATAAATGATATCGAAATGGTTAACTAAATATACATATGACATTTTAATATAAAAAAACCTCCCTTTTAGGAAGGCTCTTCTACATTTTTAAATAAACTCACTAATAACGCTTTTTGAGCATGCAATCGATTACCAGCTTGCTCAAAGACGATAGACTGCGGTCCATCTATAATTTTTCCTGTTACTTCTTCTTCACGATGGGCAGGTAAACAGTGTAAGAAACGATATGTTTGCTTCGCATGCTTAACAAGTTCGTTATTGATTTGGTAAGGTTGAAATAAAGAATATTTCTCTTCTTCGCCCTCTTGCCCCATGCTCATCCAAACGTCAGTATAAATGAAATCAGCTTCATTCACCGCTAATTCAGGATCATGCAAAACTTCAATTTCAGCTCCTGTTTCCTTGGCAATCGCTAACGCTTTTTTTACAATCTCTTCATTCGGTTCATATCCTACAGGCGTTGCAACAGTCATATGCATTCCGACTTTTGCACTCGCTAGCAACAATGAATGACATACATTATTTCCGTCACCTACGTAAGCCAATTTTATTCCTTTAAATGTATTTGTTTCTTCATATATTGTCATGAGGTCTGCCAATGCTTGACAAGGATGATGATCATCCGTTAAACCGTTAATAACAGGAATACTCGATTCTTTTGCAAGCTCTTCTACATCCGCGTGCGAGAATGTACGTATCATAATCCCGTCAATATACTGCGATAATACTTTCGCAGTATCTGAAACAGTTTCTCCTCTTCCCATTTGCATCTCTTTTCCACTTAAAAACATACCATGTCCCCCGAGTTGTACCATTCCCGCTTCAAAAGATACACGAGTACGAGTTGAATGCTTATCAAAAATAAGCCCTAATATTTTGCCTTGTAATAAAGGCTCTTGCTTATTCTTTTTTAAATATATAGCGAACTCAATTAAAGAAATAATTTCTTCTTTCGTTAATTCTTCTAGTGTTAAAAGATCTTTCGTATTTAATTTCGGTACTTGTACAGTTGACATGAAACTTCCCCCTTATATGATTGATACGTTTTTTGTACAAACTACTTTTTTTATTATATATACTGCCTGTTCTAACTCTTCATTCGTGACAATGAGTGGCGGTAATAGTCTTATAACATTAGGGCCTGCTTGTAATACGAGAAGTCCTTCGTTTTCTAGTTGTTCTATAAAACTTGCAACTTCATGCTTACACTCAATCCCAATCATAAGCCCTTTACCACGTATATTTTGAATACATTCGACATGCTGTAATTCCTCTTGCAACTTCTCTAATACGTACTCGCCTTTTTCTTGTACTTCTTTTAAAAACGATGGTTTTTTACTCACTTGCAATACTTCTTTCGCTGCAGCCATCGCGATGTAATTCCCGCCAAAAGTTGAACCGTGTGATCCTGCAGTAAACGACGTTCCGAGCTCTTTCCCGCCAATCATCGCTCCGACAGGAATCCCATTCCCAAGTGCCTTTGCAACGGTAACGATATCAGGCTCTATTCGCACTTGTTCATAAGCGAATAGTGTTCCAGTTCTTCCTATCCCCGTTTGTACTTCGTCTATAATAAATAAGGAACCGAACTTATTACATAATGTTTCAATCTCTTTCAAAAAAGATAGATCAGCAGGTATTACTCCTCCCTCTCCTTGAACAACTTCTACCATTACCGCCGCAACTTCTTCATTCATTACTTCCTCTAATGCTTTAATATCGTTAAAAGGGATATGTAAAAAAGATGGAAGTAATGGACCAAATCCTTCTTTCACCTTATCTTGGCCCGTTGCACTCATCGTTCCAAATGTTCTACCGTGAAAAGACTGCTGGCATGTTACGACGAGAGATTTTCCAGTATGCTTACGTGCTAACTTTAAAGCCGCTTCATTTGCCTCTGCCCCACTATTACAGAAAAACACATAATCTAATGCTCTATTTTCTGTTAATAATGACGCAACTTCTTCTTGTAAGCTGTTTGTAAACAGGTTAGATATATGCCATATATCATCAAGTTGCTCTTGTACACCTTTGAGAACAGTAGGGTGACAATGTCCTAAATTACATACGCCAATTCCTGATGTGAAATCTAAATATTCCTTGCCGTTATTATCAATAACTTTCGTTCCAGTTCCTTTTACAAACTCAATAGTTCTTCTGCCATACGTTTGAAAAAGATGACTCGTCATGCAATACTCACGCCTTTCGTTACCGTCGTTCCAATACACTCTCCCGTAACCTCAGTAAAATCTTTTGTACCATTCACAATACTTATCTTTTGCACTCCCATTTTTAATGATGCTAGTGCCGCCTGTACTTTCGGAATCATCCCACCTGTAATAACACCTGTTTCTATAAAAGTTGCAATTTCAGATTCATCCGTTTCCTTTACCAAATTCCCTTCATGTAATATTCCATCTACATCCGTAATAAAAACAAGCTCTTTTGCCCCTAACGCGGCCGCAATCCCAGCCGCAGCATTGTCCGCATTTATGTTATAAATTTCATTACCATTTACCCCGATTGGAGCAATAACAGGAATATACTCCATATTTATTAATCCTTTTAATAAAGCTGTTTCTACATAACTTACTTCCCCTACATATCCTATCTCTTCGCTGACAGGTTGAATTTGAAGTAAATTGCCGTCACACCCTGAACAACCTACCGCAAGTAAATTATGCTTTTGTAAATTCATTACGAGTTTTTTATTCGTACTTCCGCATAGCACCATTTGAACAACATCCATAACTTCTTTTGGTGTTATCCGTAATCCATCTCTTTTTTCTACGTTGATGTTACAATCTTTTAATTTGGCATCAATTTCTGGTCCACCACCATGAACAATCACTACTTTATACTTCTGTTGCAATTTCTTTATACATTCAAAAAACACATCATTTAATTGATTCAACATACTACCGCCGCATTTCACTACAATATAATCGCTCATCTTCTCTCTCCTTATGTACGATAACAAGCATTTATTTTCACATATTCATAGCTTAAGTCACAGCCCCAAGCTGATCCTGTCTCTTCACCTAAGTGTAAGTACACATTAATGACTATTTCATCTTCTTGTAACCTCTCTTTCATTTTTTCTTCAGAAAATATTTGAGGCTCACTATTTTTTAATACCGATATAGATTGAAGAGTAATGTCAATTGTGTTCGGATTAATAGCTACTTCACTTTGTCCAATACTGCTAATAATTCGCCCCCAGTTTGGGTCTTCACCATGTATTGCTGTTTTCACAAGACTCGAACCGACTATTTGCTTTGCAATTTTTTTTGCCTCTTCATTCGTTTGAGCTCCTAGCACATTTACTTCTATTAACTTCGTAGCGCCTTCACCATCTTGCGCAATTTTTTTCGCTAAATCTTCACATACCTTCTGTAAAGCACCTACGAAAGTTTCCCAATCTGTATGTTCCATATTTATCGGCCTTGTTTCTGATAATCCACTTGCCATAACGATGACCATATCATTCGTAGAAGTATCTCCATCCACCGTAATTTGATTAAATGTATGATTCGTTATTTGTGATAACGCTGTTTGCAATACGTTATGCTCTATATGAGCATCTGTCGTAATAAAACTAAGCATCGTTGCCATATTCGGATGAATCATCCCTGAACCTTTTGCAACACCCGCAATCACCACTTTCTTCCCATCAATAATCATTTCATAGCAAGTTTCTTTCGTGATAAGATCCGTCGTTAAAATTGCTTCAGAAAAAGAATATGCTTCACTTTCTTCCTTCGTCGGTATAAGAGTTGCAACCCCCTTTCGGATTATATCCATCGGCAGTGGAACACCAATTACACCTGTTGAAGCTACTGCAACGTAATTTTCTTTCATCCCAAAATGTTCCGCCCCTAACACGCGCATCTCGTATGCGTCTTGTAATCCTTGCATTCCAGTACAAGCATTTGCATTTCCACTATTAACGATAATTGCTTGTAACTTCCCTTCTGCCGTTATACTATCCTTCGTTACTTGCAAAGGGGCTGCTTGTATTTGATTCGTTGTATACACAGCGGCACATGATGCTGGTACGTCACAAACGATTGCCCCTAAATCCTTTTTCTCCTTTTTCAGACCATTTACAGTACCAATTGCCGAAAAGCCTTTCGGCGTTACAATTGAACCATTTTCTAATTTTGTAATAGACGCTACTTTAATCATCATGTCCCCCTTATAGATAAAGCGGCATATGTTGTAAACCTGTTGTCTCTTCTAGTCCCGCTATTATGTTTGCATTTTGAATCGCTTGCCCAGCCGCGCCTTTCATCATATTGTCTATAACAGAAACGACCGTAACTCTTTCAGTTCTTTCATCGTAAACTATGCCAATATCACAATAATTTGAGCCTCTCACTTCTTTTGGACTTGGAAATTTCCCTTGCGTACAAATTCGGATGAAAGGCGATTGTTCATACGTTTCTTCATACAATTTTTGAAGTTGCTTTATTTCCATCTTTTGTTTTACTTTTGCATAAAGTGTAATCATAATTCCTCGTGATATCGGTATTAAATGTGTGCTAAATGTAATTGGCTGTGATTCACTATTCCATTCTGTAAGCATTTGCTCAATCTCCGGAACGTGCTGATGCTGGTTTACTTTATAGATATGTAAGTTATCGTATAGCTCAGGAAAATGAGTCATTGTTGTTGGTGTTTTTCCTGCTCCTGATACCCCTGATTTCGCATCAATAATAATTGAATCTTCTTCAATCATGCTACTACGTATTAACGGCGCTATCGCTAGCAATGTGGCTGTAGCAAAACATCCTGGGTTTGCAATTAAATTTGCCTTTTGAATCTCAGTCCTTTTCCATTCACTTAACCCATACACTGCTTTTCTAAGAATTTCTTCTTTCGCTGCTGGCCTTTTATACCACAGTTCATATGACGAAGGATCTATCATACGAAAGTCTCCAGATAGGTCAATTACTTTTAAACCTTCTGCTACTAACTTGGGAGTTAACTCCGCCGATACTCCTGCTGGTGTTGCTAGAAATACGATTTCTGCTTCTTTCCCTATTGTCTTCACATCAATTTCTTGTAACGTATGAACGAGAACATTTCGAAGATGCGGATATACATTTGTTATACACTCACCAACTTGCGAAAAAGAATGAAGAGATGCTATCGAAAAATATGGATGTTGTTCTAATAAACGAATTAATTCAATGCCCCCATATCCAGTGGCTCCAATAATTGCGACTTTCATAAGTTCCTCCTCAAATCGATTCTTTAAATTAAGTATGATTATAATATTGTATATTTATAGAGTCAATTAAATATTTATAAATTTTAAAATCTAAAAAAACTTAATTTTATTAGAAAAATAATATACTCAACCGAATTTTTATACAAAAATAGTGCATAGTAGTTTTTTTATTTCACTTCAAGTACAATAAAACAATACATACGTACATACAGGCGGGAAAAAATATGAACGAAAAATTAATTGAGAAAATGATTATAAAAAGTTTTCAGCAATATCAATGCAGTCCAATATCAAAAGAAGATCAGGAAATGCTAGTGAAACATATTCAAACGGTGACTCATTCAAATATTGAAATTGATTTATACGAGGAGATTGAGGATATTGTTTATGATTATGTGACTGGAAAACAATAAAAAATAGGAGATTTCCATGTGGAAATCTCCTATTTTTTACTTAATGATTTACCTGCTACACGTTCAAATAAACCTGGGAATAAAGCATAAAGTTTTGGACCAATTCCCATCCACTTCGGTAAGTTTACTTCACGTTTTTTCGTGTGCATCGACTTTACGATTTGTTCTGCTACGTATGTTGGTTTTAACATGTAACGTCCCATATTCTTTACATATGTACCAGATTGATCCGCTATTTCAAAAAAGTTTGTATCTATCGGACCCGGATTAATTGCTGTAACATAAATATCTGTATTCGCTAATTCCATGCGTAAACTATTCGTAAATCCTAATACAGCATGTTTCGTTGCTGCATACGCACTTGATTTCGGAGTTGCAATTTTTCCGGCAAGTGAAGCAATATTAATAATATGTCCTTCGTTCTTGTTTACCATATAAGGTAGTACCGCTTTCGTACATGCTACTAATCCAAATACATTTACTTGGAACATATCTTTTACTTCACCCATTGACGCATCTTCAAACGTTTTAAAAATACCAAATCCCGCATTGTTTACTAATATATCAATACGTCCCACTTCTTGTAATACCTTTGAAAAAACAGACTGTACTTCCATCTCTTCACTTACATCTAATACATAATAATAGCAAGGCGTATTATAAGTTTCTTTAATTTTGTCTACTAACGCTTGTAGTTTCTCTTCTGTTCGAGCCATTAATACTGGAGTCGCTCCCTGTGCTGCAACTTGCATTGCAACTTGCTCACCAATCCCACTAGAAGCACCTGTAATGACGATTACTTTATTTTGTAAACGTCCTGTCATTGCTGTCACCTACTTTGCATAATAAATCAATTGTTGCGATGACTCATCAATCATCACTTGTTGATTATATGCTAAATAGTCCAATTGTCCAACCGTTTCTGAAATAGTAAGTGGTAATTGTTCTTTATATAATACCGGAAATAGTTTTACACATACTTCAAATGCTGTCATTGGTTTTTCCTTTAATAACTCAAGCACTTTAAAAGCACGTGTTTCTTGCTTTTGTAATCTCGTTTCAATAAGTTGTTTCACATTTAGAACATCTTCCCCATGCCCTGATAAAATGCGTGAAATATTCATTTCGCTTAAACGCTGTAATGTTTGATTATATTGTAGTAATGGGCGTGCCCGCTCTGTTTGCCCTTCATATGGCGGTTCTAGTATTGGATTCGAAGAAATATGACTAATGAGAGCATCTCCACCAATTAATATTCCATCAGATTCTCTATATAAAGAAATATGAGTAGAAGCATGACCTGGTGTTTCAAGTACTGTAAATCCAGGCAAAGAATCAATACGATCTCCTTCTCTCACAGTATGCGTTAACGATCTATTACAAGAATATTTAAGTGTCCTCGTCGTCAATAACGACTCGTCTTTCAAAAATGCTGCTGGCACACCAAACTGTAAGGCCGTCTCTCTAAAAAATTCATGATACCGCTTTAAAAATTCTGGATTTTGTGTAATCCAAGGCTCATTCCAAGGATGTCCAATAATATTCGTCTTCTCAGAAAATATATTTAAAAGTCCACAATGATCTGCATGATGATGCGTAATGACTACTGTTTCAATATCTTCTATCGTATGTCCTAATGCACCTAATTGACTTTCTAACGCATTCCTTGCCTCTTCTGTATTCGTCCCTGTATCAATTAATGTTAATGTCTCCCCCTCAACTAAAAACACATTCACAGTTTCCACTGCAAATGGTACAGGAATCTCCATTCGGTGAATCGCCGTCATGCTTAGCCCCCCTGTCTCTTTCCGGTTCAAAAATGAATACTTCTTCAGTTTACAACTTCTATATATATTTGTCATTATTTTCAGATAAAAAGAGGTGTTTCCTATAAAAAAACGAATGTATGTACATTTATAAGAATTTCTAACCAAAATTAAAGGAGGAACATCATGTCTATTCAAAACATTTCCTTTCTCGGTGCAGGCTCTATTGCCGAAGCTATTATTGGTGGCTTGTTACATGCAAATGTCGTTAAAGGTGAACAAATTACTGTAAGTAATCGTTCTAACGAGACAAGATTACAAGAGCTACATAAAAAATACGGTGTCAAAGGTACTCATAATAAAAAAGAATTACTTACTGATGCAAATATTCTTTTTCTAGCAATGAAACCAAAGGATGTTGCAGAGGCGCTTACCCCTTTTAAAGAATACATAAATAATAACGTGCTTATTATTTCATTACTAGCAGGTGTTTCTACTGACTCAATTAGAAAACTACTTCAAAAAGACGTTCCAATTATTCGTGCAATGCCAAATACCTCCGCAGCCATTTTAAAATCAGCTACCGCTATCTCCCCTTCAAAACATGCAACAGCGGAGCATATTCGCACTGCAACATCTTTATTTGAAACGATTGGTCTCGTCTCTGTTGTAGAGGAAGAAGATATGCATGCTGTCACTGCATTATCCGGAAGTGGACCTGCTTATATTTATTACGTAGTGGAAGCTATGGAAGAAGCTGCAAAAAAAATTGGTTTAAAAGAAGATGTTGCAAAATCACTTATTCTTCAAACGATGATTGGTGCTGCTGAAATGCTAAAAGCAAGTGACAAACACCCTTCTATTTTGAGAAAGGAAATTACTTCTCCTGGTGGAACTACCGAAGCAGGTATTGAAGTATTACAAGAACATAAATTTCAACAAGCACTTATTTCTTGTATTACACAGGCAACGAAACGATCACATAATCTTGGAAAAACATTAGAACAACTAACAAAAGAAAAATAGAAAAAGGAGCTCAAGTTTATTTGAGCTCCTTTTTCTATAATTACACTTAGTTATTGTTCTTCCCAAAAATCTCTTCTTGCAGGCGACGACCAGTCGGCGTTGCTGCAAGTCCACCTTCTGCTGTTTCACGAAGTGCTACTGGCATCGTTTGTCCGATTCTAAACATTGCCTCAATTACTTCATCACATGGAATTGTACTCGTTACACCAGCTAATGCTAAATCTGCTGAAATCATCGCATTCGCAGCTCCTGCTGCATTACGTTTTACACAAGGTACTTCTACAAGTCCTGCAACAGGATCACACACTAAACCAAGCATGTTCTTTAATGAAATTGCCATCGCTGTAGCTGCTTGATCTTGTGTTCCACCAGCCATCTCAACTGCAGCTGCAGCCGCCATTCCACTTGCTGAACCAACTTCAGCTTGGCATCCTCCCGCTGCACCAGAAATACAAGCGTTATTCGCAACAACCATACCGAAAGCTCCTGCTGTAAATAAGAATTCAATCATTTCTTCACGTGTAGGCTGCAATTTTTCTCTTAGTGCAAATAGTACACCTGGCACTGTTCCAGCAGAACCTGCTGTTGGTGTTGCACAAATAATTCCCATCGCTGCGTTTACTTCATTTGTTGCAACAGCTTTGCTTACTGCATCCAAAATCGTATCTCCAGATAAGCCTTTTCCGCTCTTCATATACGCTTGAACTTTTACAGCATCTCCACCAGTTAAACCAGTTGGTGATTTCACGCCGCGAATACCACGTTCTACTGCTTGCTCCATCACGACTAAGTTCTTTTCCATACCAGCAATTACTTCTTCACGTGAAATACTTCTTGTTTCCATTTCACATTGAATCATAATTTCTGCGATTTTTACATTTTGTTCTTTAGCTTGCGCCACTAGTTCCGCTGCGTTCCGAAACATGGTGTGTCCCCCCTGCAATTATTCCATAATAGTTACTTGACAAATATTTTGTTGCGCTTTTATTTCTTCAATTACTTCATCTGCTAATAATTCATCTGTTTCAATGACCATAAGCGCTCTTCTTCCTTTTTCTTTACGAGAAACACTCATTGTGCTAATGTTAATCTCATGTTTCGCAAGGATTGAAGCTACCGCTGCAATAGCACCGAAGCGATCGTTATTTACAATAAGTAGTGCTGGGCTCGTGCCTGATAATTGAAGATCGAATCCGTTTAATTCTACAACTTCAATTTTACCGCCACCAATTGAGCAAGCAACAACTTCAATTTCATCTTCACCTTTATACAAACGAATTCTCGCTGTATTTGGGTGAGGTGCATTGGCATCTTCTTCAATGAATTCCACTTCAATTCCGCGCTCTTTTGCTATTTCTAGCGCCTCTGGAATACGTAAGTCATCTGTTTCAAATCCTAATATTCCACCGATTAGTGCTACATCCGTACCATGCCCTCGATACGTCTTTGCAAATGATCCATATAACGAAATGCTTACTCTTTCTGGTTCATGACGAAACAGCTGGCGAGCAACTTGCCCCATTCTTGCTGCGCCTGCTGTATGTGAACTTGATGGTCCAATCATAACTGGACCGATAATATCAAATACTGAGCGATACTTCATCATAACTCCCCCTAAACCTCTATGAAAAAATTTATTCTACTATTCTATTAAGCTGCTACATCTGTCGCTTTTCCAGTTGTACCACGAATTTGTTCTGCTGTACGAATTGGATAGTTTTTGAATAAAAGTAATCCAATATAACCTGAAATAATACCAGTTATCATAATACATAAGAATCTTAGCATTATTTTCATTTAAAAATGATACAAGATAATCCAGAATAAAGTCTGGTAGCAATCCAAAGTTTAACACAGAAGCCATTGCAAGCATAGCATAAACAAGTGATATAACCATTCCCGCTATTCCGCCTAGACTACCTGCTGATGTTCTGAACTCTTTTAAAGAGTGGTGTACCAATTAAATCTCCACTACCTTATTAATAAAAAGCTTCTACTAAGGAACTCGCAATAGCTACACTTGCTAATCATATCGTTTAGCTAAAAAGTGAAAAAGACTTATGACAAATAATAGTAATATCTTTCCTATTATAATTCTCGTGTTACTCTCTCATGATTTAGTCAACTTCACTTGTTACGATAATGACTAAAATACATGCGGCTTATCATAAATTATAATCTGCCCTCATTATAGCTTGTTTTTTATAAAACGCTTACTTTTGTTGAATTTTAAAAGTTCTGAATAAAAGTCCATTTCTGCTATTTGTATCACTTGTATGTCATCTGACTTATATAACAGTTTTTCTAAATAATCATTATTTCGTATTTTTATCCTATATATTCAAACCATCCTAATTTTCTGTATCATCCAAGTATAAGTGTAAAATAATAACAGTTTTATTTTTAAATTTTTTTAGACATAAAAAAATGGTAACCCACCGTTACCATTTTTTACAAAATAATTATTTTTCTACTGGGAATGATTTCAAATCTGTCGCTATTTCTGTATTAGAAAACAACTCTCTAGCCTCTTTCAATAATTCCTTATATGTATCTCCTTGATAGCGAGAACTAATGTGAGTTAATATTAGTCGCTTCGCATTTGCCTGAAGTGCAATGCTCGCAGCTTGCTTAGATGTAGAATGAAAATAATCATACGCTTGTTGCTCATCTTCTGCTGCGAAAGTCGCTTCATGGACAAGTACATCTGCATCTTGCGCAAGCTCCCTACTCGCTTCGCAATATCGCGTATCACCTAAGATAGTAATAATTCTTCCTTTTTGAGGTGGGCCGATAAACTCATTTCCATTTAATATCGTGCCATCCTCTAATTCAACTACTTCACCATCTTTTAAACGTTTAAAGATTGGACCTGGTTTCACACCCATCTCAAGCAACTTATCAACTAAAAGAGCACCTTGTATATCTTTCTCTACAATACGATATCCAAAGCATTCTATACCGTGTGACAATCTTTTCGTTTCTACATAAAATTCATTATCTTCAAATACGGTACCTTCTTCTGTTATCTCCACAACTTCAAGTGGATATTTCACATGTGTCGTACTTACCGATAATGCCACTTCAATAAATTGTTTAATTCCTTTCGGTCCATACACCGTTAAAGGCGTAGTTCCTCCTTGAAATGAACGGCTACCTAATAAACCAGGCAATCCAAAAATATGATCGCCATGTAAATGCGTAATAAATATTTTTTCAATGCGGCGCGGACGTACAGATGTATGTAATATTTGATGTTGCGTGGCCTCACCACAATCAAATAACCAAGTTTGTCCTCGTTCTTCTAACAATTGTAAAGCAATTGCTGAAACGTTCCTTCCTTTTGAAGGAACACCTGCACCAGTTCCTAAAAATACAAATTCCACTTTCTTTCCTCCAGCTCTAAATATACTCTATCTCTCATCTTACGGAATGTTATTTCAAATGGCAAATTGAATTTACATAACCAAACATCTAGACAACTATATAACACGAACGTTATACTCAAAAAATTTAGCTATCGTTCGTGTTTTGTGTTAAAATAATTATACTACATTTTAAGGGAGCGTTTTATTATGAAAGAAGTATTTCGTTTACAAACTGATTTTTCATCTTCATTTGATCGCTGGGTAAGTTCTTTCGTGTCTGATCACCCAGCACAATTAGAATGGACAACTTTAAAGGAATTAATCCATGAATATACAACATCACATACAAATGATACGTTACCAGCATATATTTCTTCAGCTTTAACATATTACGCCCAACGTGTTTCAACTACAAACAGTTCAGAGATTGTTATTTTTGAAAACCCTACAATCTCGTAATCTATAATAAAAAAGCACTGGTTACAGTGCTTTTTTATTTATACTTATTTAACAAATGATCATATTCCGTCCAAAAGTCTGTATACATACTTTGATCAAACTCATCTAAAATTATCTTTTCACTTGATTTATTGAATAATTCTTTTGCCTGTAGCGCAAAAGAAACAATTTGTTTTCTATATTCATTTTCATTTACTTCTATATGAAGCCCTTCATAGTATATAGCCTTTTGATCAGTAGAAATAACTTTGACAAAATCCTTTAAAACCACATTTTCACCTATATGGTTTATAGTCCAATGAATTGAAATTGGGCATCCTAACATGAGCATAGTGCCACATCCGTGCAAAATAAGCCCCTCTTCATTTTCAATATCACAAATATATTCTTTATCTAAAGTTCGTAACAGAGCTAAAGCTGATTCACTTATTCCCCATTCCTCATCCATACCTGTTTGTGTAATAATCGTTCCATCCACATTTAAATAAATTTCCCCGTGAGAACATAAATCTTCCTGCTCATTAAACAACCACTTTTGATTCTCAATATTTATAATAAAATTTTGTGGTCCCATTACAAATTCCCCTCGTATATTAATATTTAAGCCCTATCTCAGGCTTAGTTTTACTCTCTAATAAGAGTCCAGTAATAAAGAAAATACTTGGACGTCTCAAGATATTTCTAGATAA
>NZ_JAKUFX010000048.1:0-36717 GCF_022663635.1 Bacillus cereus group sp. BfR-BA-01356
TAGGGTTTATTTGAGATGCTTATTTTTAAGAGTATGCTTTTATTTTAGGAATGTTTTGATCCGATGAGTCGAAAGCTCAGGTTGTGCTCACTCTTAAGTTGATGGGCATGTGCATCAGGGGTTATTTTACAAACGTTAACGAAAAATCCACTTGCTGAATCCAGTACAATGGGTATTCACTCTGGCGCATATTTCTTTCTAGTAGCGGCTACAATTTTCTTACCGAAAGGTTTACAAATTAATTCTCTTCTGTTCACATTTATCGGCGGTGCTATTACTGCTTTATTTGTATACCGTATTTCTGGTGGAAAAAAGGGAACCCCACTTAGAATGGCATTAGCTGGTATGGTCGTTACATTAATGCTCTCTGCCTTTACCGGAACGATGCAGCTTTTCTATGAAAATGAAACAGCTGGTTTATTTTTATGGGGAGCTGGCTCTCTTATTCAAAATAACTGGGATGGCGTTCAATTTGCTTTTCCATTTATCATTATTTCTTTCCTAGTTTTACTATTTATGTCTCGTAAACTCAACATTCTCTTACTTGGTGATGATGTTGCTATTTCTCTTGGTGAAAAAACAGCAGTAACACGTCTTATCGCCTTCATTGCTGCAATCTTTTTAACAGCAGTAATTGTTACTGTTGTTGGACCAATTGGCTTTGTCGGCTTAGTTGCACCTCATTTAATGCGCCTTATCGGATACCGTCAACACTTTACTCTTCTTCTCTCTTCTTTCTTATGGGGGGCAGTATTATTGCTTGGAGCAGATGTTGTCGGTAGATTAATAGATCCAACCGGTGCAGAACTTCCTGTTGGGGCAGTCACAGCAATGATTGGATCTCCTTGGCTTATTTACTTAGTGTATCGAATGATGAAGTCGAAACAATATATGAATGATAACGGTGCGAATGCAGCTGGAGCTAGTTCCCGCTATTACTCTTATAAAAAGGTAATCATTATATCTATCACACTTTGTATTGTGACGATTGCTCTTGGTGTTACAATCGGTAGTAACGCTTATATCGAAAGCATTATAAATGTTATATCAGGTCAATTAACACAATTTGATAAAAATATGATGATGAATCTTCGTTTACCAAGAATGCTCGTTGCTGCTATTGCTGGCGCATGCCTTGCAATAAGTGGGCTTGTTTTCCAAGGTATATTACGAAATCCACTTGCCGATCCTTCTATTATTGGTATTTCATCGGGAGCTGGTGTTGGTGCTTTAACTATTATGTATGTCTTTCCTGCACTTCCTGGTTTCTTTCTACCAATTGGTGCATTTATCGGAGGACTACTTGCAGTAGGAATTGTCCTCTTCTTTTCATGGAAATCAGGATTTAGTCCAACAGCTCTCGCTTTAATAGGGATTGGTATTTCTGCGCTTGGCTCAGCAATTATTCAAATCTTTATCGTTAGAGCCAATTTGAATGTTGCCGCTGCTTTAACATGGTTATCTGGCAGTACGTATGCAAGAGGATGGAATCACTTAGAAAATATCATTCTATATCCATCTCTAATTCTTGTATTCATTATCTTTTTCTTAATAAAACAAATTGACGTTCTCGTACTTGGAGACGATTTAGCAACTGGACTTGGGCAACCAGTAAATAAGACACGTCTTGCTCTGATTGTGCTAGCGACACTACTTGCATCAGTAAATATCGCTGCTGTCGGTACAATTGCCTTTTTAGGCCTTGTCGCACCTCACTTAGCAAGAATTGTTGTTGGTATGAATCATCAAAGACTATTCGTTTGTTCAGCACTATTTGGAGCAATCCTTCTTTCTGTTGCTGACTTACTTGGACGTACAATCGCATATCCGAAAGAAATTCCTTCTGGTCTTGTCGTTGCTGTACTTGGAGCACCTTATTTCTTATGGTTGATGAGGAAGAGTGGGAAGAAAGTTAATTAAAAGACGGCTTCATATATGTGAAGCCGTCTTTTCCTATTATGGCATAAAATTAATATAGGCTTTGTACATAATATATATAACAAGTGAATACATGATTATATTGAGCACACTTCGTTTTAAAGTTAACTTTCTCTTTAATTTCTTATCTTGTAATCTCAATTCTATTCCATTCGCTATTTTCAACCTACCTACTATTTGAAATAACTCTCTGTAATCATCAGCATTTCCCAATAATACGTATTCTTTATCATTTTTATACTTTATATGCAGAAACTCACTTCCACCTTTACGGTCTAATATTGTTTTCATATAAGCTACTTCATTCCATACACATACTTTTAAATCAACTTCATTATAATAACGATCCATAAAAAACACATACAACCGTTAACACCTTACTCTGTGCCGTATCTAAAATACTATGAACTACCTTATAAATTAAATCTCCATATCGATCAATTGCTGTATGTAATGCTAACATATCTTGTTTTCGAAGACCTTCTACTATTTCTATATCCTTCACCCTTATCACCACTCTTTATCCCATTCTTTATTCATTATATATACGAATGAGCACATTCGTTTCCTGACACTTTTACAAATATTTTCCAATTGTTTTCATATTGTAGCAATGCTTAATTAATTATTTCTTGTGGAACAGGGATTATATTATCTCTCACGAATTTAATCTATGAACAAAAATAGGAGGGATAACTATGTACCAAACCATTGACGGCTTCTTGCAATCATGGACATACGAAGCAGAGTCTACTCAGAAAATGCTTGATTCATTAACCGATGCATCTTTATCACAAGAAATTGCACCTGAACATTGGACTTTAGGAAGAGTTGCTTGGCATATCGTGACGGCAATTCCTGTTATACTATCTGGCACAGGGCTAAAGTTTGAAGGAGAATCGAAAGATTATCCTGTTCCAACTTCTGCAAAAACAATTGCAGATGAATACCGTAAAGTAAACGCGGCTTTTGTTGAAACACTTCAAAGTAAATGGACTGATAAAGATTTAGCAACTATTAATGACTTCTTTGGTCGCCCTATGCCGAATTCTATATTTTTAATGACACTTATTAATCATCAAAATCATCATCGCGGGCAAATGACGGTTTTAATGCGACAAGCCGGCTTAACAGTTCCTGGCGTATATGGCCCCGCAAAAGAAGAATGGGCTGCGGCTGGAATGGAAGCTCCTAAAATGTAACGACAAAAAAGACAAGGTGTTTACACATCTTGTCTTTTTCTGTAACTTGTTTCATGTGAAACTATTTTTTCTAAATGGTTGTTTTATGGAATATATAGGTTAAAATGAATACATATTACGAAGAGGGGTAACCAAATTGAATACAAAAAATAAAAAAATAGCTATGGGAACTATTTTACTAACTTCTATTATTGGAGTTATTAGTGTATCTCTTTATTTCACCTATTATGGTACCCCTTGGGGAAAACAAACAGCAATTACGGAATCAAAAGAATATATTACAAAATACTTCGATTTAGATGCGGCAGTCAAAAATACTTCTTACGATGCTAAAATGAATAGCTATGCGATCTCCTTTAAAACAAGTACCGACGGAGAGTTTACTATCGAATATAAAAGTCCAAATAACTTTAACATTTCTCCAGGAGTACAAGATTATTTAAGTAAACACTCTAAATTTACAGAGTAGTAACGAAGCATATATATACAAAAAAGGAGTTAGTATAACACCAACTCCTTTTACGTATTCTTATCATACTGCTATATCTTCCTTCTCTATATTTTTAATGCCGTAATACGCAATCACAACTCCAATTGCTGCGAGTGCTAGTTGAAGGGGAAGAAAAGTTGCTGTAGAAAACTCTGGGTTGCCATTCATTGCAATTGTGACAACGATAAGAGATGAAACAATTGTAGTTGGCACGGAACGTTTACGCATTCCGAAATATAATGGGATTAAACTCATCCCCGCAGTTGCACTGGCCAAAGGAACTAGTTTTATTCCTTCTTGCATCAATTGATCTACTGTAAATGAATTAGGAAGAATTGAAAAATAGCTATCTATACCAAAGAAAACTCCTACTACTAAAATGTTAGATACAATAACTGTTATAAATGTTACTATTGCTGCAATAGCCAACTTACTAGCCATCATTTTCTTCCGATTAATAGGGTAAGAAAACATAAGTAGTATTGTTTTATTTTTATATTCACCAATTATTAGCCTTGCGATTAATACACTACCAAAAACAATAAACGTTGCTCTTACTATTGTGCTAGCCATTAACAATATCGTCTCTGGATTCCTTATTTCTGCATCACCTTCTACTTGAGCAATGATGCTCACAAAGATCATTAATGCCAGTATAACAATATTTGCAATAATTGCTCTCTTCACGTACCAACCAAGCTTAAACTTTTTCAATTCTAGCTTCATTAAATGTAGCATGATAGTGTCCTCCTTCCTCCTAAGATTTAATCAATATAAATGACTCCTGTTTCACTTAAAATCTTCGCTTCATTTTTTGCATCACCAATCGTTCCTACTTTTATTTTTTCTATATTTTTATCTTTCTTAAGTCCTTTTAAATCTACTATTACGTCAGCCGAATTACTTTTAGCCATAAGCTTCAATGATGCCGGGACACCTTTATACCGTACGCCAATATCCCCTGATTTTGTTTCTATAAATAATGATTTTCCTTCTGTCATATCTTTCAGCAATACTTCCCCAGATGTTGAAGTGATGTTCATATTTGAGTTACTTACATTTGTTATATAGTTATCACCAGTCGTAGACTTTATATTTAATTCTTGTACTGAACTATCTTTTACAACTAACTCTCCACTTTGCGATATGAATTCACCTTTCTCGGCTGATAGTCCTACAATCATTCCATCCCCAGATTTGCCTTTCGTCATGATACTTTTTACTACTAGATCTCTTATTTTCACATCACCCGATTTATTATTTACTATAATTTTATCTATCTCTTTCTTCGGAATAGCTATACATATACTATTCTTCTTCCTAAACGTAAAACCATTAAAAAATTTGTTCGCCTCTTGTTTTTGCTTAACCATAATTTTATTTTCATCATTTTCTATTTTGACGGGATCTATCTCTTTATCTGCTTGTTCACCTTGAGCGGAAATTACTATTTTATTAGCATCTGTACTTTTCAATTCAATATCCCAGTTTTCATTGTCTACTTCTATTTCTTTTATATTATTGATCTCAAAAGACTTTTCTTTCTTAAAATCTTTCCCCTGAAACACCTTAATACCAAAAACTACACTAGCAATTGTAATGAATAATATTGCAATTACTATTATTTTTTTCACCAGTCATACCCCAGTTCGTTGTTGTTTTAGGCTTGCTTCACGCCACATCGATCTTGTCGATTTTACGAAACGATAGATAACTAATGAAAATTCCTAATAAACAGAGCACGATTGGGATAGCTATAAAATCAAACATACTTACTTGACCGTTTCCAGGACCATAGTTACCACTAATCAGCAAGCCAATTATTACTGCTGAAGTAATCGTTGTCGGTGTCGATTTCTTTCTCATTCCAAAAAATAAAGGAATTAAACTTATACCAGATATCATAAATGCACTTATAATAGTACCTGGAACGATAGCTATTATTTCACCTATCGTAGCAGGTGTTTCAATCAGTCCCATCATTGGACTCACAAAATATACGAGCAAGCTAATAATGAAAGTCGCGATAATCGTGCTCACAAAACAAAAACAGAAAACAATTGTTAATTTCGCACTCATTAGTATTTTCCTTTGTAGCGGATACATAAATGATAGTTGTATCGTTTTGTTCTTATACTCATCAATTACTAAACGTGATAAAATGACTGAACTAAAAATAATGAATGTTATCCTAATAAAAATATTTACTAAAGCCATGTTCTGTGTGAAGTCAAAGAAGAGCACGTCTCCCTCGGCTTTCATTCCCCATGCCATAAGGCTTACTGCAGCGAAAATTGCTATAATACAAATTGCTACACTTTTAAAGTAACTAGATAATTGATGTTTCTTCCATTCGAGCTTCATTAATTTAAACATATAAACCACGCCTCCATTCTTTATATACCTGTCTCTACGCTGCTAACATTCCTATCACTAGTACAATGAACAACCATTTCCGCTCTGGTTTTCTATAATATAAAATTCCACTTATTAGCATTACGATAAATCCACTTACCAGGTTCAGCCACAGTCCATTAAGCATGAATACCTTCTCCATCCATTACATTTAAGAAATATTCCTCTAAAGAACTATGTTTCTTATTAATACTTTCAATTTCCACATCGTTCATAATAAGTGCTTTTGAAATGGCTTGCTGTGTCACCGCCACTTCATAAACCCGAATCATGTTTCCACTCATTATTTTGTAGTTTTTTATACCAAGTTTATCTTCTAAAATATAAGCTGCACGCTTCACATCAGGAACAGTAATTTCAATGTACTCTGTTTGTTTTCCGTTAATACTCTTCATTGAAACTTCTTTTATTAGTTTTCCATTTTGAATGACACCAATTGTATCCGCCATTAATTCCATCTCACCTAAAATATGGCTAGAAACTAATAATGTAATGCCATATTCTTTGCAGAGCATTTTAAATAAGTCTCTTAATTCTTTAATACCAATTGGATCTAAACCGTTAATGGGTTCATCTAAAATGAGTAATTCTGGCTTTGTTACGATTGCCCTTGCAATACCGAGTCGTTGTTTCATTCCTAATGAAAAATCTTTTACTTTTTTATTATCTATACCTTGCAGCTTCACTAAATGTAAAGCATGGTCAATTGCATTTTTATCGTAGTAGCCCATATATTCACAATGCAGGTCTAAGTTTTCTTTCGCCGTTAATTTATCATAAAAGATTGGGTATTCAATAATTGTCCCCATTCTTTTTAATACTTCATAAGATGTATCTGTTAATTTCTCACCGAAGATTTCAATATCACCACTCGTCGGTTTTATTAAATTTGTAATCATTTTCATAATCGTTGTTTTACCAGCACCGTTTGGTCCTAAAAAACCGTAAATTTCTCCTTTTTTCACATGCATGTTAACACCGGAAATAACTTCTTTCCCTTTAAACACTTTCGTTAACTGGTTTGTTTTTAATATATATGTCATGTTACTTTCCCCTTTCGCAATACTCTATATTTCTATAATAGACAACGGAAATCTCTTTTTTCTTACCCGTTTCTTACAAATTCCTTACGCTGAAAAAAAGCTTGTAGAATCTACTTCTCTACAAGCTAAAACTGCATCTTTTTTAATGCAACTGTAAAAATTGTTTTTTCATACGGCTTACTAGAAAGATGAATTTTTCCATCCATCGCTTCCACAAGCCTTTTCGTAATCGTTAACCCTAAACCGCTCCCTTGGTACAATCTATTTCTTGAATCTTCAAGTGTGTACATACGCTCGAACACTTTATCAATATGCGATTCATCAATTCCTTTTCCTGTATCCCATACGTCTATATACACATTTGTTTCATCATCTCTTAACGTCATACCAAGTGTCTTTCCATCGTCTCCATATGTAATCGCATTTGATATTAAATTGTTCAATACCCTGCCTAATACTTCTACATTTCCAAGTGCATATATATTTCTTTCCGGTATATCAATATGAACATGAAAACCTTTCGATGTTACTAAATCATAAAAAGATAAAATCTTCTCACGACAAACCTCATTCATATTTACTTTTGTCATCTCGATTGCCTTGTCACCAGATTCTAGTTTTGCTAAATCAAAAAACTTATGAATCAGTTCCATTACTTCTAGTGTTTTCACATGCACCTTTTCAAGTAATATTTGCTGTTCTTCTTTATTCATCGTTTTATCCTTATTTAACATTTCTGTATATCCAAGAATAACTGTTAGTGGCGTCTTTAAATCATGTGAAATATTTGAAAGCATTTTTCTCATCGAAATTTCTACTTTTGCATGATCTGCATTCGTTTTCTGTTTTGCATCTAATAATTGATTAATTGCCACTAATAATTTTTGCAATTCTAGATCATCTGTCATAACGAGTAACTTCTCGCCCGTTTGTACATTTACAATATTTTCTAACTTTTCATATGTGTATCGTAAATTTTTACTACTATTTTTTCTCATTTTATATTGTATGTAAATGACACATAACAATATAAAAATAATACTTATTAACAAATTGACCATATTACATCACTTCCAACTTATAGCCGATACCCCATAACGTTTTAATATATTCTGGATTAGATGGATCACTTTCGATTTTCTCACGCAACCTTCTCATATGAACATTAATAACGTTATCGTCACCGTAATACTCTTCGTTCCAAATTAGTGTATATATTTGTGCTTTTGTAAATACACGATTTTGATTCTTTACAAACAATTTTAGAATCTCAAATTCTTTTAAAGTAAGTTTGAGAGGCTTCCCGTTTTTTTCTACAGTAAAATTAATTGGATCAATCGTTAAATCACCAATTTGAATCATCTTTTCTGTTGTTTCTGTAGCCGAATATTTCGTAGATCTTCGAATACCTGCCTTTACACGTGCAGCTAATTCAATCATAGAAAATGGCTTACAAATGTAATCATCTGCTCCAAGTCCTAATCCAACAGCTTTATCAACATCTGTATCTTTTGCCGACATCATTAAAATCGGAACAGCACTTTTTTCTCGAATGATTCGTACAACCTCTAAGCCATCTAGCTTCGGCATCATAATGTCGAGGATAATCAAATCAAATGAGCCTTTTAAATATGTGTTCACGCCTTCTTCTCCATCAGACGCAATTGTTACTTGAAAGCCCTCTTTTATCAAATACTTTTCCACCATCTCTTGAATTGAGAGATCATCTTCAACTAATAAAATATGATGTGACATATGTCTATCCCCTTTTTACAAACGTTAACAACTCAATTGTATCGTAACTACTACAGACTGGAAACAAATATATGAATTTTCAAACCAACTTCCCTTCCTTCCTTAACAATGATATGATGAAATTCACTATGATTGTTCATAATTAACTTTATATAAAGGAGACTTATCATGTCAGAAAACAAAAAAGTAAGCTTAGCTGATTTAATGCGTGAACAACTTGCTAAGAAAAAGCAAGGAAATGGAAATGGTCAAAATGCAAAAAATCAAAGCCAAGAAACAAAAAAACTACAAAATCAACAAACGAAAAAGACAAACAACCAACGTAGACGTACAGGTGTGTAAATGAACGGACAAAAACGTTCTAATATCGCACCCGGTCTTGAAGTTGATATTGTATTAAAACAAGATCAACGAACAGGTAAATTAACACGTGGCATTGTAAAAGATATTTTAACAAACTCCCCTTCCCATCCGCATGGCATTAAAGTGCGATTGCAGGACGGACAAGTCGGTAGAGTACAAAATATCGTTCAATAAGAAAAGGAGCTCAAGTAAACTCGAGCTCCTTTTCTTTATTAACCTTTAATTTTCTCGATGAAAACTACTTTTAAATAGTCTCCTTCTTTAAATTGATCAATGGTACGGAAATCTTCTGGTAAAGAATGTTCTTCTAATATTTTATATTTGCCATTCATTTCTTTAAAGGCTGTATCGATAAAGCCTTTAAACTTTTTCATATCGAATGCGCTACAATTTGTAGAAGCAACGATAATTCCGTTATTTTCTGTAATGGCAATTGTTTCTTTTAATAAGTTTTTATAATCTTTCGCTGCACTAAATGTATATTTTTTTGATCGGGCGAAGCTTGGAGGATCAAGTACGACCATATCAAATTTCATCTTTTTCTTAGCTGCATATTTGAAGTAAAGAAATACATCTTCTACAATAATATCTTGTGCTTCATAATCAACTTCATTTACACTAAACTGCTCAATCGTTTTACTTAAACTACGATTTGCAAGGTCGACACTCGTCGTTTTACTCGCTCCACCAAGCGCTGCAAATACAGAGAAAGCACCTGTATAAGAGAACATATTTAACACAGTTCTTCCTTTTGCATATTTATCACGAATTTGTTTTCGAACGTTACGTTGATCTAAAAATACACCAACCATCGCTCCGTCATTTAAATAAACCGCAAAGTTTACACCGTTCTCTTTTACGATAAGTGGGAACTCGCCGCGCTCTCCTGCTACGAAATCATCCCCCTCAATATATTTCCCTTTCGTATCAAAACGCTTTTTCTCATAAATGCCTTTAAAGTTTGCTACTTTTTGAAGAGCTGCTATAATCTCATCTCTGAAAGTGTAAATCCCTTCACTATACCAACTTACTACGTAGTAGCCATCATAATAATCGATAATTAGTCCTCCAAGACCATCACCTTCACCATTCACCACACGGAATGCTGTCGTATCACTTGATTTGTAAAATTGCTTTCGTTTATGTAAGGCAGATTTGATTTTACTTTCAAAGAAAGATTGATTAATTTGTTCACTCTCTTTTCTCGTTAAAATCCAGCCATATCCTTTATTTTGTTTTCCATAATAACCTTTTCCGACAAAGTTGTTCTTCTCATCTACTACTTTAATGATTGTTCCTTCTTCCTGAACATCATTTAAATTTTGAATCGCATCTTTTAAAATAAGCGGATATCCACTTTTAATTTCTTTTATAAATTTCGGTTTTATTTTTACTGTTACTTCTGATCGCATATAATAACTTCCTTTCCATTTGCATGCTTTCTCTACAGGAAGCATTTAAAAAACGAGACTGAAAAAACAGCCTCGTTTCACTATACCATATTATTGCTTTGCTAGTACAACTAGCTCATTCTCGCACTTAATCGCCACATATTTACTACGTTTTGAAATGAAAATCTTACTGTCCAAAATAATAGAAAAAAACTTATATATTTCACATTTATCATTGACAATGATAATGATTTTCATTATCATTTAATGTATATGAGTTCTTGAAAATATAGCTACATTTATAGGAGGAATAAACATGATTATTGTTACAAATACAGCTAAAATTACAAAGGGAAATGGACATAAATTAATTGAGCGTTTTAATAAAGTAGGTAAAGTTGAAACGATGCCAGGCTTTTTAGGTCTAGAAGTTCTTTTAACGCAAAATACAGTTGATTATGATGAAGTAACAATTAGCACTCGCTGGAATGCAAAAGAAGATTTCCAAGGTTGGACAAAGAGCGCTGCATTTAAAGATGCTCACTCACATCAAGGCGGAATGCCAGAATATATTCTTGATAATAAAATTGCTTACTATGATGTAAAAGTTGTACGTATGCCAATGGCTGCAGCACAGTAAAAACAGTCCTTTTTTAAAGTATAGAATATGAGAAGCGTTACCTATCACTTCTCATATTCTATACTTTTTTCTTTAATTTCTTTTTACTAATTTTGCGTGTACAACTAGCCTTCCAGCCTCTGGATCAAGCGCATAATCACAAGTAGAAAGTGTTACGATTTCATCATTAGCCGTCAATTCCGTATCCGTTTTGTACAGTGATTTTTCTTGAATTTCCTTTAAGAACGATGTATATGCTGCATCATTTTCAAAATCCGTTTCAATGTAATAAAAGTCCGTTGTTGTCGTGTATACTGAAAAAACTTCCACGTCGTATCCTTCAAATAATGTATCGTAATATAATTTACGATGAGACATAAAAAAGTCTTCATCCAACATCTTTTTTAAACTACCAAACATAGAACCGTCTTTCATACGATGGCCATATAAAATCGTATTTCGATTTTGAGATTTCACATCATTACGATGGTCCATAAAAATGCTTCCCGCTCTCATATCTTCACCTTTATAATTACGAAATAAATAGTAATCATTATCTTTTGCTTGAACGATTGGATAATTAATTTGTGTATCATCCATCGTAATCCATCCGACTATCTCTGGATTAATTTTCTGGAGATCCTGAAACTGTTTACGTACCTCTCCATCTTCTGATTTTTCTTCCATTGGACTTCTTTTATAAATATGTTGTGCCTCAGCCATTACTTTACGATTTTCATAATAATCCATGAAAATCCCGCCCAACTCATAAATTGAATAGAAAAAGATTCCTAAAAACACAATTGTAAGTATGCGTTGAAAAAAAGAATTCTTTTTCCGTCCTTTCTTACTATTCAAATTATCACCTCAAAACGGATTATGCTCAGCCTTTAGATTCCCATAGGTACCATGTACAATCCGGTATCTTCATCCTGCTTTACAATGACATCTACACCATATATTGCTTTAACCATTTCTTCTGTTATTACATCATTAGGAATACCTTTCGTAATGATTTCTCCATCTTTCATAACGATAATATGGTCGCTATAACGAATGGCTTGATTAATATCATGTAATACCATTACAATCGTTAGTCCATGCACTTCATTTAACTCTTTCACTAACTCTAATATTTCTAACTGATAGTAAATATCTAAATATGTGGTCGGTTCATCTAAGAAGAGCATTGGTGTATTTTGAGCTAATGTCATCGCGATCCAAACTCGCTGCCTCTCTCCACCAGATAAAGCATAAATTGGCTTATCACGCTTACTTTGTAAATTCGTACATACTAGTGCACGCTCAATCGCTTCTCTATCTTCATCTGTTTGCGGAGAGAATATATTTTTATATGGCATACGCCCGAAGCTTATTAGCTTTTCCACTGTAATATCTGCTGGAGCCTCATTTTGTTGATGGACAACCGCTAGCTTTCTAGCAAACTCTTTCGGTTTATATTCACCAATCGCTTTCCCATCAAGTATTACTTCTCCACTGCTAGGAGCGTGGTTTCTAGACATGACACTAAGTAATGTTGATTTCCCACATCCATTCGGTCCAATGATTGTTGTAATTTTCCCAATTTCTATTTCACTACTAACAGACTTTAAACGATTTGTTACGTTATCGTATGAAAAGGTTACATTTTTAATTTCCATGAACTTTATCACTCTTTCTAAGCAAAAATATTAAGAATGGACCACCAATAACCGCCATAATTGTTGCTGCTGGAATTTCGTTAGGTGGCACAATTAACCTTCCAATTGTATCTGCCGTCAAAATTAATAACGCCCCTGCAAGAGCAGAAAATGGAATTAATACTTTATGGTCTGAACCGACTAATTGTCTTGAAATATGCGGAACTAGTAATCCTACAAAAGCAATAACACCTGCAATCGCTGTTGATACTGCCGCTAAGAGTACTGCAATGGCAGAAATAATAAGACGAACTCTCGTCACGTGCAAGCCTAAGTTTTTCGCAGTCTTATCTTGTAGCGATAATAAGTTACACCAAGCTCCTACGAACAGAGCAAGAATAAGACCAATCGTTCCATAAGTCACCATTATTTCTACATCGCCCCACGTCTTCATTGTTATGTTAGAAGTCGTCGTTTGCTTAATACTCTTAATAAAATACCCACAAATCGTAACGAATGATTCATTTAATCCAGTAAACATTGCATTAATGGCAATACCAATTAAAATAATGCGAAGCGGGCTTAATCCTGATTTCCATGAAAACGAATAAACGAGATAACATGCAAGCGCACCACCTAAAAAGGCGAATACGGGTGTCCAGAAAAAGAATTGCGGGAACAACGTAATAATAACAAGTGTCATAAAACTTGCTCCTGAAGATATACCGATTACTCCAGCATCGGCGAGTGGATTTTTCATAACAGCTTGAAAAAGCACACCTGAAACAGCGAGAGCCGCTCCAGTGAACAACGCAATAATAATACGCGGGAAACGTAAATCTTTAATGACTTCAACATCTTCATTTCCACCTGTAAATATCCCTTGTACAAGTTCAACAATACCTACTTCTAAACTCCCTTTCATCGCTGACAATGATGCCATAACAATAAGCAATGCAGTAACAATGAGGAAACTCCAAGTTTTTTTATTCATTCTACTCTTCCTTTATATTAAAATGCATCACGGATACATCATTTTTTTCAATTCATCTAACGCTTCAATTGCTGCTAAATTACCTGTCGTTCCAAATAAACGCTCTTCTAAATCGTAAACACGGTTATTTTTAACCGCAGCAAAGTGTTTCCAAATATCATTTGTTTTAAATTCTTTATCAAACATTTTTACAACTTCATCAGGCATACCATGAGCTGCTCGTAAAATAATATCTGGATCAGCTTTCTTTAAATACTCTGTATTAGAAGCTAAATATTCTACTTGTTCACCTTGCACAATATTTTTACCACCTAGTTGTTTCACTAAATCTCCAATATAAGAATGCTCTGTTGCTACTAAATAACTTCCCGGCACACCTAATAAAATAAGCACTGTCGGTTCTTTCTTTCCTTTTACTTCTTTTTGAATGCTAGCAACCTTTTTATCTAATTTAGTTACTACTGCTTCGGCCTGTTTTTCACGCCCATATTTCTTACCTAAATCGCTAATAGAACTTTGCATATTTTTCAAACTCGTTAAATCTAAAAAGTTTGCTTTCATACCCACACCATCAAAAACCGGCTTTAATTCATATTCAAGTGTTGTCACAGATAACACTTCTGAAGGCTTTAATGACTTTACCTTTTCCATATCTGGACTCATTGGATTCCCAACTTCAGGTAAACCTTTATATCGCTTCGGTAAAGTTTTAGAGCTTGTTGGAACGCCAACTAAATCTACTTCTAACGCATCCATAATTTCAGTAACAGCCACTGTTGTTGCAACAACGCGCTCTTTACTTTCACTCTTTACCTGCTTTGCTGATTCTTTTTTTGGTGATGAGCACCCGGCTATACTCATTAACAAAATAATAGCCATTAGTACACTTGCAATTTTCTTCACTCTCAATCACCACTCCTTTCCATACAATATGAAACAAGTCTTGATACACGCGAATATGCATCAAGACTCCAAAAATTACAATCTACCTGCTCTATATTTACGAACTAGTAAAGCAAGTGAACCTAGCAGTAACACCATGTATAAACCAAGTTGTGCTGTATCTGCAGTTTTTGAATTTTTCTCTTTTTTTGAATCATTTTTTGTATCTTCTTTTTTCTTCTGACCATCTGCATTTCGGTTAAAATCAGGAGTACCTACTGTTTTTACATTATCTACTTTCGGTGTAGTCACTGGATTTTTCGGTTCCTCTTTAAGAGTTCCTAACGCGCCGATATTATTTGTATCAAATTGAATTTGTACATCGTAGAAATGATGGTAGTTCATCTCATCGATGTCTACCTTTACTTTTGCGTTTAATTTTTTAAATAGATCTTCTACTTCAAACTGTACTACTCGCGTATTTGCATTTTTATCTTCGCTTACTACTTTCGCATCAGCGAATAGTTCCTTGTTTTCCGTTTGGAATTTCGTAATCCACGCACTATTTTTCAGCACCATCTCAATATATTTTTTACCATCTTTTACGATTAATTTTGCTGGATTTACAACATAGTCATGCATCTTTGAAATCTCATCTGTTTTATCTTTTAATACTTTAAATGTAATATCATATTGGCCATCTACTAAATTTTTCGGATCAACTATTACTCTCGGTTTATTATTTTCACCTTGGTTATTGTTTCCACCTTGGTTGTTGTTTCCGCCTTGGTTGTCGTTTCCGCCTTGGTTGTTGTTTCCGCCTTGGTTGTTGTTTCCGCCTTGGGTCCCTAAAGCTTTAATACTGTCTTGATCAAATACAAATTGAACATCATAGACATGGTGATAATTCATTGAATCAATATCTACTTTTACTTTTGCATTTAATTTTTTAGACAAATCGTTTACTTCTACTTCTACTACTCTTGTATTTTGTTCTTTATTTTCACTTAACACTTTTGCATTAACGAAAGAACCATTTTTCTCAAATTCAAATTTCGTAATCCATGTACTATTTGTTAATGTAAACGATACGTATTTCTTACCATCTTTTACTTTTAATACACCTGGGCTTTTTGTGTATGTGTTCATCATTGAGATTTCATCTGTTTGATCTTTTAACACTTTAAAGCCAATGCTGTATTCACCATCTTTAAGAGCTTTTGGATCAATTGTTGTGTTATTATCTTGGTTGTTGTTTTCACCTTTGTTGGTGTTTTCACCTTGGTTGGTGTTTTCACCTTGGTTGGTGTTTCCACCTTGGTTGGTGTTTTCACCTTGGTTGGTGTTTCCACCTTGGTTGGTGTTTTCACCTTGGTTGGTGTTTTCACCTTGGTTATCTAACGGCTTAATGCTACCTTTATCAAATGCAAATTGAATATCGTAAAAATGGTGATAATTCATTGAATCGATATCTACTTTTACTTTTGCATTTAACTTTTTCGATAAATCTGGTACTTCTACTTCCACTACGCGTGTATCAGTTTTTTTATCTTCACTTATTACATTTGCATCAACAAACGAACTATTTTTCTCAAATTCAAATTTTGTAATCCAAGAACTGTTCGTTAACGTAAATGATACATACTTCTTACCATCTTTTACTTTTAGCACACCTGGACTTTTTGTATATGTGTTCATCATTGAAATTTCGTCTGTTTGATCTTTTAATGCCTTAAAATTGATGCTGTATTCACCATCTTTAATTGTTTCAGCATCTGGTTTTTCTACTTCTGGTTTTTCTACTTCTGGTTTTTCTGCTTCTGGTTTTTCTGCTTCCGGTTTTTCTACTTCTGGTTGTTTCTCTTCATTTTTAATTTGTTCAAGTTTATCTTGTTCAAATAAAAGTTGTACATCATGCATTTGCTTATAATTTCTTGATGCCATTTCGATAAATACTTTTGTATTTAGTTTTTTAGATAAATCGTTTACTTCAAACTCTACTACTCTTGTATCTTTTTCCTTATCCTCACTCACTACTTTTGCATCAACAAATGCGCCATCTTTTTCCGTTTGGAAATTTTTAATTAATGAGCTACTTTTTAGTGTTACAATTGCTTTTTTCTTACCGTTTTCTACTTTTAATACTCCTGGATTTACCATGTAACTATTCATCTTAGATTCTTCATCTGATGTATCTTTTAAAACTTTGAAGCCAATTGAATATTCACCGTCAGCCAACTTGGTAGCTGCTTGAACTGCAAGTGGTTGTAATGTTGATACGAGTGTAAATATCATTAAAAACATAGCAACAATAATTTTTGTATACCTGTTCAATGGAACGACTCTCCCTTTTGAAAATTATTTAATACTGTTCCCATCAAATACAAAGCGAATATCATACGAAGCATTATAATTAATAATTGGAATATTAATTTTCACCTTGCCATTTAGTTTTTTTGACAAGTCAGCAACTTCAAATTCTACAACTCTAGTATTATCTTTTTTGTTTTCACTTAACACGGTTGTTTCTACAAATTGACCATCTTTTTCTACTTGGAAACTTTTAATAGAAGCACTATCTTTCACTTTAAATGAAACATATTGTTTTCCATTTTTAACTGTTAATGTTGCTGGGCTTTCAAAATAACTATTCATTCTAGACGATTCATCTTTATCGCCTTTCCATACAGTAAAAGCAATATTATATTTTCCATCAGCTAGTTTTGTAGCAGCCTTTGCATCTTGTAAACCTAGTGTTGCGATAAATGTAAATAAAACAGCAAATACGGCAATAATCATTTTAAATTGTTTAAACATATATTCATCACCCTTCAAAAGATTTATTTACTCAATTTCACTTTACGAATTAAGAAAGCACCTGAAATAAGAATTAACGCTGCAAACAATCCAATACGTGCTTCATCGCCTGTTTTTGGGTTATCTGTTTTTTCAGCTTTTCCATTTTCATTTTTTGTTTCTTTATTCACTTCTTTAGCTGTTTCCTTACTCTCTACTTTTGTTTTCTCTTCTTTTACTTGTGTATCTGTTTTCGCTTGATCATTATTTTTTGTTGTAGCAGCTACGCCATTATCGCCACCTACAGCTTTTACATTTGCATCAAATGCAAAACGAATTGTGTAGTGGTGGTCATAGTTTGCATTTGGTACAACAACATGAATTTTTACAGCTGCCGGTTTGGATAAATCATCTACTTTAAACTCTACTGTTCTTTTATCTGCCGATTCATCTTTACTAACAACTTTCGCATCAACAAAATTTCCGTTCTCTGTTGCTTTAAATTCTGTAATCCAAGCACTATGATTCATCGGAACTTGTACTCTCATCTCACCGTTTTTCACTATTAATTTTGCTGGCTTTTCAAAATAGTCATTTGCCATTGAAGCTGAATCATTTTCCGCTTTTTGAATTACGTAATTAATATCGTAAGTACCATCAGCTAGTTTTGCTGAAGCATTGCCGTATGGCATTACAAGAAAAGCTAGCATACATACGAACGTTATAATAAAAGCGGGTAATACAGAAACCTTTTTCATTTTTCTTGTTTCCTCCTTGGTTATCTTTCATTTCACTTTTTCCGAAAATGATAATCATTCTCAATTAATAAGAAAAAAATAATCTCTTCTACCTATTATTTAATTAGCATTCTTTTATGTAACATAAGCATTATTGATTATCATTCTCATTTAATATTAAAAATAATATCTCACCCTATTCCTTATACGAAGGCATAGAAACTGAGAAAAAATTATAAAACGTATTTATTGATTATCATTCTCAATGTAAGTCAAAAAAAATAAACTTTCTCTTCTCCTCTTCTTTCACCTCTTCCCATAACAACACTATAGTTATAGAAACCCCGTTTCCCTCACTTCCCTTCCAATATTTCCACAACTAATTCAATCTTAGCCTACTCATAAATTTTTTGTCAACTATATTACGTATAAAATTTTTAATATCTAAATTTCTCTATATGCGGCTTTTTTTACAAAAAAAGAGACTTTCTATTATAGAAAGCCTCTTTTCTCTATTTTTCTACAGCAATTTCCTGCTTTTGAAACTTAGAAACTATATAACCAAATCCTATACCGAATATGCCTGGAACTAACCAACCAATTCCTACACTATATAATGGAATCTTATCTAAAATAGGTGCTAGCGCTGCAATTTGAAGATTTGCATTGTGTAACCCATCAAAGAAACTTATTGCAAATGCTCCTACAATCCCACCCACATACATCGCTAATGGAAGACGAACGTAGTTTTCAACAAGTGATAATACGATAAGTACGATTCCAATTGGATAAATTGCGATTAAGATTGGTAATGCTAATGCATTTAACTGAGTTAACCCAAGGTTTGCTACCATAAATGCTAATACACAGAAAATGAAAACGACTTTTTGATAAGAAAGCTTTGGTAATAAAGAAGAGAAGTAATCACCACAAGCTGCAACAATACCTACAGAAGTTGTTAAACATGCTGCTGTAATTGCGATCCCTAGTAATAAAGTTCCGTAGCTACCAAATAAATGATTCACGACATTTGTTAAAATAATTCCTCCGTTTGCGCCCATTCCAAGTGACACACTAGAAGCTCCAAGATAAGCAAGTGCTAAATACACAAGTAGTAGACCAAGCGCTGCAATAAATCCTGCAAAGATTGTTACTTTTGCAATACTGTTTTTATTTGTAATTCCTTTTTCTTTTAACGCATGAATTACAACATTTCCGAATACCAGTGCTGCAAGTCCATCTAAAGTTAAATATCCATCAATAAATCCTTTAAAGAGAGGAGCACTATACGCTTCTGTCGGTGCACCAAATTCTCCAATTGGTGTAATAAGTGCTTTACCTACGATAATTGCAATAACAGCTAATAATATTGGAGTTAGCACCTTACCAATACGACCCACTAATTTCGAAGGATTTAAAGCTAAATAGAAAGTGACTGCAAAGAAAATAAATGTAAAGATAACAAGTGGATATGACTGACCAGCTATCTCACTTGGTAAAAACGGTGCAACACTCATCTCATAAGCTACTGTTCCTGTACGCGGCACACTTACGAATACGCCTAAACATAAATAAATTGCAGTGATAAAAACAAGTGCGAATATAGGATGTACACGTCCTGCTAGTTCATTAATATCTCCCTTTAAAGCTATAACAATTACTCCTAATAAAGGTAGTCCAACGCCTGTTACGATAAAACCAAACAGCGCGATCCATACGTCCGTTCCAGCACCTTGCCCTAACGCTGGTGGAAAAATCATATTACCTGCACCGAAAAATAGTGCAAATAACATTAAACTTATTGCAAACATCTCAGAAAACTTTAAAGATGATTTCATTTCTACTAACCTCCTACATAATAATTATAAATTAACAAAATATTCTGAATTAAAATCCGTCACATATCCTCTTTCAAGCATACTTCCCCGTAAAAGAACGCAAAAAACACTCGTCCCTAACAAAGGGACGAGTGTTGAAATCGTGGTTCCACCCTTATTCTAATAAAATGAATTTATAACGAAATAAGCTCATTTTATAGCTCGTGTAAATTGATAACGGTTTTATCCGCCAAGAATTACAATGCATCATGCAGTTCACTCTTGAAGTTTAGAGGTGGTAAGTTTGTCTTTCCGTATTAGGAAGCTCACAGCCTAAGGCCTCCCTCTCTGAGAATCGTAAAAAACAACTCATGTCCTCATCATTACTTTTATAAAATATCTTGTCGAAACTTGTTGTTTTTTATTATATGGGCTATTTTTTAAAAAATCAATAGTTTTATTTTTTCTGACAAAAAAATATAGGGAGAAAATTTTTCCTCCCTATAACTGTCCTATTAATAATTCTAATTCTTCACCTGTAATGTCTCGCCACTTTCCTACTTGAAGATCATTTAGCTTTATATTCATAATGCGTTCTCGCTTTAGCTTTGTTACAGTAAACCCGAAAGCGCGGCTCATTCTACGAATCTGTCTGTTCATTCCTTGCGTTAAAACGATGCGAAATGTAGACTGATCAACCCTCGTCACTTTACATGGCTTCGTCATCCCATCTTTAATCTTTACACCGCTGGACATCTCATCAATAAACCAATCTGTAAAAGGTTTATCGACTGTGACAACATATTCTTTCTCGTGCTCATGATCTCCGTGTAAAATTTGATTCGCAATCCCGCCGTCATTCGTTAATAAAATAAGTCCTTCTGATGCTTTATCTAATCGTCCAACTGGAAAGATTCTCTCTGGATAATTGATATAGTCAATAATATTATCTTCAATATGATCAGCTGCTGTACAAGTAATGCCAACTGGCTTATGAAAGGCGATATACACCTTTTCTTTCTCTTCTTTTGCAATAACCTGTCCATCAATCGTTACTACATCACCATCGCTCACGAGTGCACCGTGCGTACATATTTCGCCGTTAATAGCCACGCGTCCAGCTTTAATAAGGCGGTCTGTTTCACGTCTTGAGCAGGATTTTGCTTCGCTTATGTATTGGTTGATTTTCATGTTTTGTTCCTTTTCACATATATTAAAAGCGTCAATCTATGGCAATATCATTCTGCCACGATTGACGCTTTTTCACTTCGCAAAAACAACTAAATAAATAACCCCAATCACCAAAAATATTCCACAACAAGCTAACAATACTTTTGCAAGTTTTTCCATAAACATATAATGGTTTCCCCTTTGTTTCGTTGTTTTCTATTTTAATTCGACAACTGTTACGCCTAGGCCTCCCTCGCCCATGTCACCGTAACGGAAGGTTTTTACACCGCGATGCTTCTTCAAGTAATCTTGTACACCTTGGCGAAGTGCTCCTGTCCCTTTACCGTGAATGATTGATACGCGAGGATAGCTTGCAAGCTGGGCATCGTCTAAGTATTTCTCAACGCGCGCCATTGCATTTTCAAATCGTTCACCACGAAGGTCAAGTTCTAATGAAACATGATAGTCTCTACCTTTTACCGTTGCAACTGCTTTTTTCTCTGTTTGCTTCGGTGTGTTAATGTATTCCATATTAGATTCTTTCACTTTCATCTTCAGAATACCGATTTGTACGCTCCACTCTGTATCGCTTACTTTTTCAAGTAGTTGACCTTTTTGACCGAACGTTAATACTTTCACTTCATCACCTGCACGTAACTGTTGTTTCGGTGCAGTGTTTTTCACATTTACTTTTTGTTTCTTAACAAGCTCTGGCGCTGCGCCTTCTAGACGACTCTTCGCTTCAATTAGCTCGTGGTCTTTCACATTTGCAAGCTGTGCTTTACGCAATTGACGAAGTTCTTGAATAATGCCTTCTGCTTCTTTCTTTGCAGCTTCGACTTTTTCTTCCCCTTCTTTTTGCGCTTTTAATAATCGTTCGTCGCGATCTTCGTTAAATTCAATAATTTGACGTTGCAACTCACGATGAAGTTTCTCAGATTGTTTGCGAAGCGCTTCTGCTTCGTTCCAGTCACGCTCTGCGTTCTTCTGGCTTTCTTCTAACTTCGCAATCATATTTTCAATTTTATTCGTATCTGTACTAATGTGGTTACGTGCTTGGTCAATGACGCGATCAGATAATCCAAGACGTTTCGAAATTTCAAAGGCATTACTACGTCCTGGTACACCGATTAATAATTTATACGTTGGGCTTAACGTGTTCACATCAAACTCAACACTCGCATTAATAACTTGTTCACGGTTATATCCGTATGCTTTTAATTCTGGATAATGCGTCGTTGCAACAACGCGAGCACCGCGATTACATACTTCATCTAAAATTGAAATGGCAAGTGCAGCCCCTTCTTGCGGGTCTGTTCCAGCACCTAATTCATCGAATAAAACTAAACTTTCAAAATCAGCTTTTTCTAAAATATCAACGATGTTCACCATATGTGAGGAGAACGTACTTAAACTCTGTTCAATCGATTGCTCATCACCGATATCAGCAAAGATATTTTTGAATACACAAATCTCTGACTCATCCATTACTGGAATGTGAAGGCCAGATTGCGCCATTAACACACAAATACCAACTGTTTTCAGCGTAACTGTTTTACCACCTGTATTCGGTCCTGTAATAACAATTGTCGTGAAATCTTTACCTAACATAATGTTATTTGGCACGATTATTTCTGGATCGATAAGCGGATGGCGTGCTTGTCTTAAGTCCATGTAACGCTCGTTATTTACAATCGGCTTTGTCGCTTTAATTCGCTTCGCATAAAAAGCTTTCGCAAAGATGAAATCAAGATTTGCAACTACTTCTACGTTTGATAAAACGATATCCGCTTCTACTGCCACTTCTTCTGTTAACATTAATAAGATGCGTTCGATTTCTTGTTTTTCTTTCACACGTGCTTCTTGCAGTGCATTATTTAATTCTACAATGACTTGTGGCTCAATAAATAACGTTTGTCCAGAAGCCGATTGATCGTGAACAATACCACCATATACGCCGCGATATTCTTGTTTTACTGGGATTACGTAACGTTCGTTACGAATCGTTACAATCGAATCAGACAGCATCTTTTGCGCGTTTGAAGAGCGCGTCATATTTTCTAACTTTTCACGAATACGACTTTCCGCAGTACGAATTTGAGTACGAATACCACGCAGTTTATCACTTGCGCTATCGACTACTTCACCGCCGTCACCGATGCAATTTGTAATTTTCTTTTCTAAATCATATAAAGATACAATTTGAGCGACGTGAGTTTCTAAAATCGGAAGCTCGACACCGTTATCAGCCATATCTTCAATGAAGCGTTTCATATTACGACTACCATACATCGTATTTGCAATATCAAGTAATTCATTTGGACTTAACATACTCCCAATTTTTGCACGCTTCACATTTGAGCGAATATCCGTAATACCACCTAATGGTGCACTACCTTTTAAACGAATAACTTTCGCTGCTTCATCCGTTGTATCTTGCATTTCTACAATTTCTTCAAAATCAGTGCTCGGTACTAAATGCTTCACTTTGTCACGACCAAGTGAAGATGCTGTATGTTCAAGTAATTGTTCTTTTACTTTATTATATTCTAATACACGCAACGTTCTTTCTAACATGTTGCAGGTCCCCCTTGTATTACTTATTACGTTTAATATAGTCTAATAAACGTTCAATATCCCACGTGTTAATCACGTTATCTTTTTGAATCCAACCTTTACGTGCTGCTGCTACACCTGTTTCCATATCTTCTAACATTTCAAGCGTATGAGCATCCGTATTAATCGCTACTTTCACACCAGCATCTTGTGCTTGTTTTAATAATTTCGCGCTTAAATCTAGACGGTTCGGATTCGCATTTAATTCTAAAACTGTATTTGTCTCTTTTGCTAGTTCAATTAATAAATCTGTATCTACATCATAACCCTCACGACGCCCGAGAAGACGTCCTGTAGGATGGGCAATCATTGTGACATGTTTATTCTCAAGTGCAGTACGTAGACGCTTCATAATCGTTTCACGGTCTTGTGAGAAGCTAGAGTGAATCGCTCCAATGACATAATCTAATTCTGCTAATACTTCATCATCAAAATCAAGCGAGGCATCTGGTAAAATGTCCATTTCAATTCCGCGTAAAATTGTAATGTCTGGATACTTTTCATTCATACGTTCAATTTCTTTCGCTTGCTCACGAAGACGCTCTTTCGTTAAACCGTTCGCCACTTTTAAGTATTGCGAGTGATCAGTAATCGCCATAAACTTATATCCACGAGCACGGCACGCTTGTACCATTTCTTCAATAGAAAAAGCACCGTCACTCCAAGTTGTATGCATATGTAAATCACCTTGTATATCGGAAAACTGAATTAAGTTCGGATACTCTTTAATTAATTCAATTTCTTTTCCATCTTCACGCACTTCTGGCGGAATAAATGGCAAACCGAAATGAGCAAAGAAGTCTTCTTCAGTCTCAAATGTTTTCACTTCACCTGTTTCCAAGTTCTCTACACCGTACTCACTAATTTTCTCGCCTTTATCTTTTGCGATTTGACGCATTTTTACATTATGGTCTTTTGATCCTGTGAAATGGTGAAGAGTTGTAATAAACTCTTCTGGTTTTACTAAACGGAAATCAATTGAAATATCATATTCATATTGAAGACGGACAGAAACTTTCGTATCTCCACTTGCTATTACTTCAATCATATTATCAAATTGTAGTAAATGCTCACGTACCGCTGCTGGTTCTGTCGTTGCAATGATAAAATCTAAATCTTTCACTGTTTCACGAACACGGCGCAAACTACCAGCGCGAGAGAAACGAATTACTTCAGCAATATTCGACAATTTCTCCTCTATTTCCCCGGCAATAGGCAATACCATCGCAATTGGTAAACGCTCTGGACGAGAGCCTACTTGATCGATTGCTTCTAATATTTTCTCTTCTGTCTTCTTACCGAAACCTGCTAAAGCTTGTACTTTATTTTCCTCACAAACAGCTTTTAGCGATTCCATATCAACAACACCAAGTTCTTTATATAACTTAGCTACCTTCTTACCACCAAGTCCTGGTAGTTTTAATAACGGCAATAAGCTACTTGGTACTTCTTTTTCAAGTTCTTGTAATACTTCAGATGTTCCCGATTCTATATATTCTTGAATAACGGCTGCTGTTCCTTTTCCGATGCCTGGAATCTTTGTGAAATCTTCAATTTCAGAAAGACTACGATCATCACTTTCTAACGCTGCTGCCGCTTTACGAAATGCAGATATTTTAAATGGATTCGCGCCCTTTAATTCCATAAAAAGCCCGATTGTCTCTAATAATTTGATCACTTGTTTTTTATTTACTTTCATCATTGTCCCGCCTTTCTTTCATAGAAAAAAACTTCTCTTTCCGAAAAAAGAGAAGTTATACTCTGCTACCTGTCTGCCATAGTTCCTTCACCTTTTCAGAGAGAATCGGTGTATCGTCTACAATTATTTTGCTAATTGATGATTGTTGTAATGGTGTTTGTAATTGTTCAATCGGAAGAATGTTCCCAATGATAATTAAGACAAACAAAATAATATATACTTCTAAAAATCCGAGGATTGCCCCCGCAAACGCATTTACTTGCTTTAAAACCGGTATTTCTGCAAACATATTTAACAAATTACCAAGTAATGAAAGTGCAATTTTAGTGATAATAAACAATATGATAAACGCAAGCGCTTGATAAAATACTGTCTCAATATTATTTGCATCAATCCATTCTGGAACAGATACGTTTTTATCAAATGGATACGGAATAAATTTCGCAAGTGCTGGCGCTAAATCTTTACAGTACCAGTATGCAAAAAGGTATGCGATAATAAAGCTTGTTAACTTTACAAGTTGCAGAATAAACCCTCTGCGTAAGCCGAGGAAAAATCCCATAACAAGCAGTAAAATGATAATAATATCAATCATGTTATTCCATTCCTTTTTTTGTCATACTTTCTTTCAATTTCTCATGTTCTTCTTTTAATTTTATGTAATCGTGTATGACGTTTACCGCCGTCAATACCGCTAGTCTACTCGTGTCAAGCGAAGGATTCTTGGCATTGAGTTCGCGCATTTTATCATCCACAATCGCTGCTACCATGCGGATATGACTTGTACTTTCATCGCCAACAACTGAATATTGCTGACCATAGATTTCTACATTAATTCGACTTTTCTTTCCCTTTTGTTGTGACAACTCACCGGCCTCCAATCACGTACAGAATCCTAAAGTTTATCATACCATGAACCTTCATAATATGGAAACAGAAAGAACAATCCGATATGATAAAAATAACAATATAAAAAAAGGGGCGACCATTATGTCAAATTCTATCGTAATTCAAACAAATTCTACAGTAATTGAAGACATGAAACAACAATATAAACATTCGCTTAGCTCAAAAACTCCGCAAGGCGGAATCTTCATGGCAAAGGTACCATCTTGCACGATTACAGCGTATAAATCTGGAAAAGTAATGTTCCAAGGAGGCCGCGCTGAAGCAGAAGCTTCTCGTTGGCAAACTGTCTCTCAAACACCGAAAACAGCTGTAACAAAATCTGTCGATTCCCATCGTTATGCGCCTCCTGCTTCCATCGGTACAATGTCTATTGTGGGGTCTGATGAAGTTGGTACGGGAGATTTCTTTGGACCGATGACAGTCGTTGCTGTATATGTGAATGCAAAGCAAATTCCACTACTAAAAGAACTTGGTGTAAAAGACTCTAAAAACTTAAATGACGATCAAATTACTGCCATTGCGAAACAACTTCTACACGTTGTTCCTTACAGCTCCCTTGTCCTTCATAATGAAAAGTATAACGAGCTATTTGATAAAGGAAACAACCAAGGTAAGTTAAAAGCTTTACTACACAATAAAGCTATTACAAACTTATTAGCTAAAATGGCACCTACAAAACCTGAAGGCGTCTTAATCGATCAATTCACACAACCTGATACATACTATAAATATTTAGCAAAACAAAAACAGGTACAGCGTGAAAATGTTTATTTCGCTACGAAAGGTGAAAGCGTCCATTTAGCAGTAGCCGCTGCTTCTATTTTAGCTCGCTACTCATTCGTAAAACAATTTGACGAACTAAGTAAAAAAGCTGGTATGCCACTTCCAAAAGGTGCTGGTAAACAAGTTGATATCGCCGCTGCTAAATTAATTCAAAAAGTAGGTAAAGAAAGATTACCTGAGTTTGTAAAACTGCATTTTGCTAATACAGAGAAAGCGTTTCGCTTATTGAAATAGTATCGACAAAAACAGGGGCTTACAAACTCCTGTTTTTTGTTTCATGTGTTCTCGATTCAATGTAATTGCATTTACTATTTTCCTCTTCTAGCTATATCGCTAAATTAACTCATTTTTAGTAATTCCCCTATAAAAAAGGAGAGCCGCCAAGACTCTCCCTTTTTTATATTAGCTTCGTTTCTGCTTCTTATTTGATGAAGATACTTTATGAGAACCCGTTTCATGTGTTGTTGTCCCTTGTCCTTCCACTTCTGGAGAACCTAGGATTGATCTTGAATGGTCTTTTTTCACTTTTTTACTCATTGCACTCACCCCCAAGGTTACTTTTTACTTAAGGGTAAAAAACTATTCAACATAATAATCTGAACATATACTCGCTACTCTTTTACTCTCGTGTTTGGTTTTCGCTTATGTCCCATAGACGCTTTGCTGCATCCTTATCCAAGGCAGCTTCAGACATTTCCCCTACTTGTTTATCGGCATAGTAATAACCACTCTGATTAGTAAATCCAGTTGATTCTGCTAGCCATACTAAAGTTTCAGCACCTTTCTCCGGCGTACGGGAGAAAGGTTTCATTGCTGCCATAGTTAAGCGAGCAGCTAGACCATTATCCTGGTTAAAATTTGTATTCACTAGCCCCGGGTCAAAGCTATAAGCACTAACACCCGTTCCCTCCAACCGCTGTGCCAATTCAGAGGTGAATAAAATGTTAGCTAGTTTTGTTTGTGCATAACGCATTGTAGGACCGCCCATGAACTTCTTAATACCGCGATACAGTTGTTCTGCATCTCGATCATCGAAATCAATTCCCTTTTTAGCCATTTTATGACCGTGAGATGCAGTGGTAATGACGCGAGCAGGAGCACTTTCTTTTAAACGCTCCAACAACAAATCTGTAAGTAAGAATGGACCTAAATGGTTTACCGCCCAGGTCATCTCCAAACCGTCCTCTGTAATTTGTCTTGTTTGAAATAAAGCACCCGCATTATTTACTAATATATCAATTCTCGGACATCTTTCTAAAATATTGGTAGCTACCTGGCGTATAGATTGTTGGGAAGACATATCAGCGAAAAATATATCTACCACTGCATTCCCATCCGTTATATTTTCAAGTTGAGTCATAACATCATTCGCTTTTGCTTCATTACGTGCAATGATTCCTAGCTTAGCACCGCTTTTTGCAAACACCTTAGCTGCCGCTAATCCAATACCACTTGTTGCACCAGTGATTACTATATACTTGTCACGCAATGTCCACTTTGTATGACTTGGAATTTCCCCCATTGTATAAAAACCCCTTCCCTATATAAATGTCGCATTCATTTTACTTATATATGAAGTGGGAATTGAACTATGAACAACATCTTTTCTAGTCGTGAAATACTTTATAAAGTTCAGGTTGCAATTACAACCTTTCTCAATAAAAAAAGCGAGAGCAGTTGCTCTCGCTTTTTTTATATCTTAAAACTCAGAAGAACCTGGAGTTCTTGGGAATGGAATTACGTCACGGATGTTAGCCATACCAGTGATGTACATTAGGAAGCGCTCGAAACCTAGACCGAATCCAGCGTGTTTTGTACCGCCGTATTTTCTAAGTTCTAAGTACCACCAGTAGTCCTCTTCGTTCATACCTAATTCTTTAATTCTGTCTACTAAAACGTCCATTCTTTCTTCACGTTGACTTCCGCCGATTAATTCGCCGATGCCAGGAACTAGAAGGTCAGTAGCAGCTACTGTTTTACCGTCTTCATTCAAACGCATATAGAATGCTTTAATGTCTTTCGGATAGTCAGTTACGAATACAGGGCGTTTGAAGATTTCTTCTGATAAGTATCTTTCGTGCTCTGTTTGTAAGTCAATTCCCCATTCTACTGGGTATTTGAAGTCAGCACCTGATTCTTGAAGTACTTTAATTGCTTCTGTATAAGTGATGCGACCGAAGTCTGAGTTAATTACGTTGTTCATGCGCTCAAGAACTGTTTTATCAACGAAGCTGTTGAAGAATTCCATTTCTTCTGGTGCATGCTCTAATACGTATTTCATTGCATATTTCAGCATATCTTCTGTAAGGTTCATTACATCCCCTAGTTCCGCGAATGCAATCTCAGGCTCAACCATCCAGAACTCAGCAGCGTGGCGAGTTGTGTTTGAGTTTTCTGCACGGAATGTAGGTCCGAATGTGTATACATCACGGAATGCTAATGCATAAGCTTCAGCGTTCAGCTGTCCACTTACTGTTAAGTTTGTTTCTTTACCGAAGAAGTCTTTTGACTCATCAACTTTTCCGTCTTCACCTTTTGGTACGTTGTTTAAATCTTGCGTTGTTACGCGGAACATTTCGCCAGCACCTTCTGTATCACTACCAGTGATGATAGGTGTATGAACATGTACGAATCCACGCTCTTGGAAGAATTGGTGAATCGCAAATGCTGCGATAGAACGTACGCGGAACGTTGCAGAGAATGCATTTGTTCTTGGACGTAAGTGAGCGATTGTACGTAAGTATTCAAATGTATGACGTTTCTTTTGAAGTGGGTAATCAGAATCTGATAAGCCCTCGATATCAATTTTTTCTGCTTTAATTTCAAATGGTTGCTTCGCTCCAGGCGTTGCAATTACTTTACCTTCTACTTTAACTGAAGAGCTAAGTGGAAGTTTTGCAATTTCTTTGAAGTTCTCTAATTCTGTATCGAAAACGATTTGAACGCTTTTGAAGAAGCTACCGTCGTTTAATTCGATGAAACCAAATGCTTTTGAATCACGTAAGTTACGAATCCACCCTGATACTTGTACTGTTTGATCTGCATACTTTTCTGTATCTCTATACAGACTTTTTACTAATGTGTTTTCCATAGTGAAATTCTCCTTTGCTCATATATTTAAATACAAAAAAACCTTTCATCCATAAAGGGACGAAAGGTTAAACTTCGCGGTACCACCCAATTTGTCATAAAGACCAACTTTAACTCGTATGTAATACATACTTCCCGGTTTGTAACAGGCCGGATTCCCGTCTAAGTCTACTCTTGAATACAAGATTCAATTTCGGTTAGCAACTCCAAGGTGTTCTTCACATATACCGCCTCATCAGGCTCTCACCGTCCCTGACTCGCTTTGGATTATAGTATATACTACTTTTCCTTATCATCGTCTTTCATTTTGTTAAACTAAAATTAATGTACTACATTCGAGAGAAAGATGCAAGGTGTCGGAAAATATATGAGCGATTTTTGTAATATATCGACTTACCGACAGTGTCCGACAACTAACCCAATAAAAAAATTGCCGGAATATATCCGGCAATTTTCTAATTACTTACGTAACTCCGCACCGAATTTCTCTTCTACCGTTGTTAGTACACGGTTATGTGCTTCTGTTACTTCTTCGTCTGTTAATGTACGTTCTGCATCGAAGTAAGTCATAGAGAATGCAAGTGATTTCTTGCCTTCTTCCATTTTTTCACCTTCGTATAAGTCGAATAGTGTTACGTCTTTCAGAAGTTCTCCGCCAGCTTCAGCAATGACTTGCTTCATTTCGCCAGCTTTTGTTTCTTTCGTTACGACAACAGCCATATCACGTGTCATAGATGGGAAACGTGGAATTGCTGAGTAGTAAGTTTCTTCTGCGTCTGCACCGAATACTTTTACAAGAGATAGTTCAAATACGAATGTATTTTTCACATCTAATTGTTTTTCTGCTTCTGGGTGCAATTGACCGATGAAACCAATTACTTCGCCATCTAATACGATGTCAGCCGTACGACCTGGGTGCATACCTTCACGTTTTGCTGGTGCATATGTGATTTGGTTTGAAACACCAAGTACGTCGAATAGTCCTTCTAGTACACCTTTCATAACGAAGAAGTCTACTACTTTTTTCTCACCTTGCCATGCATGGTGAAGAGCAAGACCTGTCATAACACCTGCAAGATGTTGTTCTTCTTTCGGAAGTTCTCCTTCTTCTGTCGGTAAGAAGATAGAACCTACTTCGTATAAAGCAACGCTGTCATTTTTACGAGCGACATTGTATGAAACTGCTTCTAGTAATTGCGGTACTAAGCTTAAACGAAGTTGGCTACGTTCTTCACTCATTGGAAGTGCAAGACCTACAGGCGCCTTTTCGTTTGGCTCAACCATATATTGTTTCGCTTTGTCAGCGCTTGTTAATGAATACGTGATTGCTTCATATAAACCAGCACCCTCTAAGAAGCGGCGTACTTTACGACGTTTCGTTTGTGCTGATGTTAATTTACCACGAGTCATCGTTCCAGAAGGTAATGTAACTGGAATGTGGTCATAACCGTATAGACGGCCCACTTCTTCTACTAAGTCTTCTGAAATTGTAATATCAGGACGACGTGCTGGTACATTTACATGGAATGTTCCTTCTACTTCTGTGAATGGGAATTTCAAGTTTGTGAACATTGTACCCATTTCACTCGCAGAAATATTTGTACCTAATACACGGTTTACTTTTTCAGCAGTAACAGATACTGTACGCTCTTGTACTTGTAAGTTGTCAGCTTCTACTACACCTTCAAGTGCTTCACCGCCAGCATATTTCGCCATTAAAGCAGCTGCGTGTTGAATTGCTTCAAATGTACGTGTTGGGTCGATTCCTTTTTCAAAACGTGCACTTGATTCACTACGAAGACCTAAGTCTTTTGATGTACGACGTACTGTTTGACCTACAAAGTATGCAGACTCAATTAGAACGTTTACTGTCTCATTTGTAACTTCAGAATCCGCCCCGCCCATCACACCAGCAACAGCTAAAGCTTTCGTGCCGTTTGTAATTACAAGGTGGTGGCTTTGTAATGTACGCTCTTGATCATCTAACGTTTCAATTTTTTCGCCTTCTTTTGCAAGACGAACAACGATTTCTTTTGAACCTAATTTATCGTAATCGAATGCATGTAACGGTTGACCGTATTCCATTAAAATGTAGTTTGTAATATCAACTACGTTGCTAATTGGACGAATGCCAGCTGCCATAAGACGAGTTTGCATCCACATTGGTGATGGACCAATCTTTACGTTTTTAACCATTTTTGCAATGTATAATGGGTTTTCTTCTTTCGCTTCTACACTTACAGAAATATAATCAGAAGTTTTTTCTGCTGTTTCTTGTAAGTCGATAGCTGGAAGTTTTACTTCGCGGCCATAAATAGCAGCTACTTCATATGCAACACCTAACATGTTTAAGCAATCTGCACGGTTTGGTGTTAAGCCAAGCTCAAGTACTTCATCGTGTAAGTTTAAAATTTCAAGTGCATCTGCACCAACTTCAGCGTCACTTGGGAAGATAAAGATACCATCTGCGTATTCTTTTGAAACTAACTTTCCATCAATACCAAGCTCTTGAAGAGCACAAACCATACCGTGAGAAGCTTCACCGCGTAGTTTTGCTTTTTTGATTTTGAAGTTACCAGGAAGTACAGCTCCAACTTTTGCAACTGGTACTTTTAAACCTTTTGCAATGTTAGCAGCTCCACAAATAATTTGAACTGGCTCTTCTTCACCGATATCGATTAAGCATTTGCTTAATTTATCAGCTTCTGGGTGTTTTTCACATTCTAATACGTGACCAACTACAACACCTTTTACACCTTTATTTAATACTTCAACGCCTTCTACTTCAATACCACTTTTCGTGATTTTGTCTGCTAGTTCTTGTGCTGTTACATCTTTAATATCTACATACTCTTGTAACCAACGATATGATACGAACATACTTATCCTCTCCTTCCCTTACGCTCGTTTGAATTGTTGTAAGAAACGTACATCATTTGTATAGAAATGACGAATGTCATCTACTCCGTATTTCAACATTGCGATACGCTCTGCGCCCATACCGAATGCGAAACCTTGATATTCTTTTGAATCATAACCAGCCATTTCAAGTACGTTCGGGTGAACCATACCTGCGCCTAGAATTTCAATCCAGCCAGTTCCTTTACAAGTGCCGCAACCTTTGCCATGACACATCATACAAGAAATATCCATCTCTACAGATGGCTCTGTGAATGGGAAGAAACTTGGACGAAGACGGATTTCACGATCTTCACCGAACATCTTTTTCACGAATACTTGCAGTGTACCTTTTAAGTCACTCATACGAATGTTTTTATCAATTACAAGACCTTCAATTTGCATGAACTGATGTGAATGCGTCGCATCGTCGTCATCACGGCGATACACTTTACCAGGACAAATAATTTTGATTGGGCCTTTTTCTTTATTATTTTCCATCGTACGTGCTTGCACAGAAGATGTATGTGTACGTAGTAACGTTTCTTCTGTAATGTAGAATGTATCTTGCATATCACGCGCTGGGTGATCTTTCGGTAAGTTTAGTGCTTCGAAGTTGTAGTAGTCTTTTTCTACTTCTGTTCCTTCAGCTACTTCATAACCCATACCGATGAATACATCTTCAATTTGTTCAACAACAGCTGTTAATGGATGGTGGCAACCTGTTTCAACAGGACGACCTGGCAATGTAACATCAATTGTTTCAGTAGCTAGTTTCGCTTCGATTACTGCTTTTTCTAAGTTACTAATTTTGTCTTCTAGACGCGTTTGAATCGCTTCACGTACTTCATTTACTAATGCTCCCATACGTGGACGCTCTTCTGCTGATAATTTTCCCATGCCGCGTAATACTTCTGTAATTGGGCCTTTTTTTCCTAAATACGCTACGCGTACGTCGTTTAAGCCCTTTAGCTCTTTCGCTTCTTCAATAAGCTCTAACGCTTTTTGCTTTAGCTCTTTTAAACGTGCTTCCATTTTGGAACCCTCCTAATTTTAAAAATAAAAAAACCTCGCTCCCAAAAAGGGACGAGGTAAATTCGCGGTACCACCCTAAATTGACAGAACAAGTCTGCCCACTCATTAGTTATAACGATCAATTCTGACCGGAACGCCTTTACATATACATGGTCCTGGCGTCAACTCCAGAGGTGAATTCACTTCCGTCTACCATAAGAATGCTTTCAGTCTACGGCACTCTCTCCCTATATGGCGATTTTGTAAGTTACTCTTCTCTATCAACGTTTTTCGTTATTTAACTTTTAATATAATGTACTTCAACTTATTATAAGAAGTTTTTTATTTGTTCGCAACCGGGCTTTGCAAATAATACGTTAAAATCCCTGCTGCAACCGCAACATTTAATGATTCTGCCCCGCCGTAAATCGGAATATACAAGTTTTGATCCGTTTTTGCAAGAATTTCTTGGCGTACGCCATTTCCTTCATTTCCTACAATTAATGCAAAACTGCCAGCCGGCGTTACTTCACCATACGAAACTCCATTTTCAAGAGCTGTTCCATATACAGGAACGTCATTTTCTTTTAACTTGTCTACCCATTCTTCTAAGTTCCCTTTTACAATTGGTAAGTGGAAAATAGAGCCTTGTGTAGAGCGGAGTACTTTACTATTGTAAACATCAACACAACCTTCTCCAAGCACAACGGCGTGAATACCAGCTGCATCAGCTGTACGAATAATTGTTCCTAAATTACCTGGGTCTTGCAGGCCATCTAATAAAAGGAATTTCCCATCAGTAAGAGCTACTTCTTTCTCACGCTTCTCACAAACAGCAAATACACCTTGCGTCGTTTCTGTTTCACGAAGTATTTTTACAATCGCCTCAGGTACGATATACATTTCCACATCATTAACTGTCCAATCTTTCGGAAGGTCTGTCTGATCTGAAACGATAAGTTCTGTTACAATCCCTGTCTTCAAAGCTTCCTCGACTAAGTGGAATCCTTCTACAAAAAATAAACCTTTTTTATCGCGTTCTTTTTTCGTTTGCAGCTTTTTCCACTGCTTTACACGCGGATTTTGTACTGAATCAATGTTTTTCATAATATGTATTTCCCTCTCTTCTTGTCTTATCATTATAGCCTATTTTTCATACATATTTACATAAAAAAGAACAAAAACTAACGTCAGTTTCAATTCTGAAGAAGAGGTGAAAGCAATGAGTTTTAATTTACGCGGTGCCGTATTAGCGAATGTATCTGGAAATTCACAAGATCAATTACAAGAAACAATCGTCGATGCAATTCAAAGCGGTGAAGAAAAAATGCTTCCAGGTCTTGGCGTTTTATTTGAAGTCATTTGGAAAAACGCTGATGAAAATGAAAAGCACGAAATGTTAGAAACACTAGAGCAAGGATTAAAAAAATAAGCAATTTGAAAATCACCTTTGCATAAGCTAAGGTGATTTTTTTGCAGAAAATTTTTTTCTTCTCCTAAACATTTCTACTTTACTAACGAACTATGATGGAGTACAATGTTCAAAATACATTTAAACCGATCGATTTTTCTTCATATACACCATAAGATAAAAGGAGTGAATGTTTTATGCACCGTATTACGCTTGAACAAATTTTTAAACACCACATTACACAAAAATACGTAAACCGTTCTGGAATGGTCCACGCGATCGCTGTCGCTTACCATGCGTTTCACCTAGCCAAAAAGCATCACGCCTCAGTCGATGCTGCCACAAAAGCTGGCTTCCTTCATGATATCGGACATCATACGTGGTACACAGGCGGCGAATGGGATTATGACTTATATAAAAAGAATGATATCCATGCAATTAAAGGCGCTGAAAGAGCACATAAATTACTTATTAGATTGGGAGAACATCCAAAACTAGCAAAAGAAATTTCTATTGCAATTCTTCTTCATACAGATTCTTTCTTAGTGGAACAAGAAATTGAAAGAACATCTCTTCAAAATATTATTAAATGGGCAGACGAAGCAGATGAAGAACCGGGCGGAGCGCATCATTATCGAACAATTTCTTATGAAAAAGCACTTAAAGCAATTCAGCAATTAGATCGATTGGTAGAGCGTGAATTGCAAATAGAGCAAGCAAAATTGAATAACAAAACAGAACATAGTTATCAATGAGAAAGAGGCATCACTACAGGGTGATACCTCTTTTATTATTTTATGGAAAATACACCTTTATATGTAATATTTAAATATTATGCCTGAAAACAAAATCCATTATTCCAGCTATGTTATTTCATATTATGAATAATATGTTAGCATTCTTAGGATAAAGAGAGGTATCATGATGATACCTCTTGGTATTATCCCCTATAGGTAGACAGTAAAAAAGAGTCCATCTGATATGATGGACTCAATACTGTTTTATCTGGAGGGGATTTTTTTATGGCAAGAAAAGGACAATCATT
>NZ_JAKUFX010000049.1:0-36616 GCF_022663635.1 Bacillus cereus group sp. BfR-BA-01356
ACATGACGATTTTCATTCCAACTCTCGATATATTAGTTATTGTTGCTTAAGATAAATTTCAGCAACACTCTCACTTCACGTCTAAACGCTTATAGAGAAACGTGTCGCGCCAGCAGCTTGCATGAGATCAATTGAAATCTTAATGGAAAGCACAGAGTTACACGATCGCTTATGGGAAAATGGTCGCTACTTAAAACAAGGATTAAAAGAACTTGGCTTTAACATTGGGGAAAGTGAAACGCCAATTACACCTTGTATCATTGGGGACGAAGTATTAACACAAGAATTTAGTAAACGTCTAAATGAAGAAGGTGTATACGCAAAATCTATCGTGTTCCCAACTGTAGCAAAAGGAACAGGGCGCGTTCGTAATATGCCTACAGCAGCTCATACGAAAGAAATGTTAGATGAAGCAATTCTTAAGTATGAAAAAGTAGGAAAAGAAATGGGCATCATTTAAGTAACGACATCTTTTGAATAGCTTGCAAATGAGGAGTGGGGAAAATGAAAAAAATTCTAGTAACCGGTTCTTTAGGGCAAATTGGTTCTGAACTAGTAATGAAACTTCGTGATGTATACGGCGCATCAAATGTTATTGCAACAGATATTCGTGAAACAGATAGTGAAGTAGTAACGTCTGGTCCATTTGAAACGTTAGATGTAACAGATGGACAAAAACTACATGATATCGCAAAGCGTAATGAAGTAGATACAATTATTCATTTAGCAGCTTTACTTTCAGCAACAGCAGAAAAAAATCCGTTATTTGCATGGAATTTAAATATGGGTGGACTTGTAAATGCTCTAGAAGCAGCTCGTGAATTAAACTGTAAGTTCTTCACGCCAAGTTCTATCGGTGCATTCGGTCCATCGACGCCAAAAGATAATACACCGCAAGATACAATTCAGCGTCCTACTACGATGTATGGGGTAAACAAAGTAGCAGGAGAATTACTGTGTGATTATTATCATCAAAAATTTGGCGTAGATACGCGCGGTGTCCGTTTCCCAGGTTTAATTTCTTACGTAGCTCCTCCAGGAGGCGGAACAACTGATTATGCAGTTGAAATTTATTATGAGGCGATTAAAAAAGGTGCATACACCTCATACATTGCTGAAGGAACGTACATGGACATGATGTATATGCCTGATGCTTTACAAGCGATCATTTCATTAATGGAAGCTGATCCAAGTAAGCTAGTGCATAGAAATGCATTTAACATTACAGCAATGAGCTTCGAGCCAGAGCAAATTGCAGCGTCAATTCGTAAACACATTCCGACGTTTACAATGGATTATGCAGTAGATCCAGCTCGTCAAACAATCGCTGATAGCTGGCCAAACTCTATTGATGCAACAGCAGCAATGAAAGAGTGGGGCTTTAAAGCAGAATACGATTTAGACAAAATGACAACTGACATGCTGGCTAAGTTAAAAAAAAAGCTCACAGCTGAGTTAGTGATGAATTAATAGGAAGAGTCGATTCTTAGGAATCGGCTCTTTTTATTTGTATTTTGGGAATATACAAATAATTACAAATGTGATAGAATGAGTTAATTTGTGTGTAAAGGGGAGACAAGGAATGGAGAAATGGGAATTAGCAAAGGAAATTTACAGTACGTCACGTTTAACGGGAACATTTAAGCTTCGATCAGGACAAGTATCAAATCAATATTTTGATAAGTACTTATTTGAATCTAATCCAGTACTGTTATTAGAAATTACTAAACAGTTGAAAGAGCTCATTCCTCCTGATACAGAAGCACTCGCTGGTTTAGAGATGGGAGGAATTCCAGTAGCAACGGCATTATCTTTACAAACAGGTATACCGGTCGTATTTGTAAGAAAAGAAGCGAAGAAGTACGGCACATGTAAGTTAGCAGAAGGCGTTAATATTGCTGGGAAAAATATTTGTGTTGTTGAGGATGTTATTACGACAGGTGGTCAAATATTATTAAGCACGAAAGATTTAAGAGAACTAGGTGCGAAAGTACATCATGTTCTAGGTGTGATTGAACGAACGAAAGAGGGAAGAGAAAACTTATTAGCAGATGGTTTACAACTACATTCTTTATTTACAATGGATGAGTTAATTGAAGGAGAAAAGCAACATGCAAAGAGTTGATGTCGTATATGCACTAATACATGACGAAGAAACAGATAAAATATTAATGGTACATAATGTAGAACAAAACGTTTGGTCATTGCCAGGTGGGGCTGTGGAAAAAGGTGAAATATTAGAGGAAGCACTAATAAGAGAAGTGAAAGAAGAGACAGGTTTAACTGCTACGTTAGGTGGACTTGTTGCGATCAATGAAAAATTCTTTGAAGAATCAGGGAATCATGCGCTATTTTTTACATTCCGAGCGAATGTAGAAAAAGGTGAACTTATTGCGGAAGATGAAGGTGAAATTTCTGCAGTAGAGTGGGTGGATCGAACAATTGCGAATGAGCGCTTCCCATACTATGACGGAGGATTTGAATATTTGTTAGAAGTAGCCATTCCATACAAGTTTCAACCAGAAACAAAGTAATTGAACGAAAAAACAGGAGCCACAAGGCTCCTATTTTCTATTCAATCGTCTTCAGTAATAATTTTTTCAGTAATGGTTTAATCTTCAGTCGTAAATCTTCAGCGTGATTTGCAACTAAGAAGTGATGGTTATAAATGTTTTTCATCAATTGATAAGTTGCTTCTTTCGCTTCGCCTTCTTCGATGAAGATACCGATTACTTCCATACCACTTTTACGCGCGAGTTTAACAGCTTCATGCGTATCTAAAATTCCGTCTTGTTGATAGTCTAGCGCAGAAGGCTCACCGTCTGTGAAGACTAGTAAGAATTTATGTTTCTCAGGTCTTTTGGCAAGCTTTTCAGAAACGATACGAATAATATATCCGTCGCGGTTATCTTCTTCTTCACGAAGTTGCATAATTTCTGGACCAACGTTTGGTAACGTTGAGTTTTTATAATTTACAACTTCATGGATAACGTTCGGCTTATCTTCAGGTTTAGCGCTAGAGGCATCTTCCCAAAATCCGCTAATAGCGTGCGGGATTTTTAAAGATTTTAAAGCTTCATGGAATAGTACAACACTCTTCTTCGTTTCTTCCATTTTGTTATACATAGAACCAGAACAGTCAACTAACAGTTGGAATGCAACGTCGAGCTCTTGTGATTCTTGCCCTTTTTTATAAAACATGCGAGGCTGCTTTTCAGTATAAATACGAAGGAATTTCTTACGAAGTCTTCCGTAATATTTATCACTATTTGCATTCGTTTTATTTTCAATCGTTTTTTCGATAATTTTCTTTAATTCTTTTACATCTTTATTAACGACTGATTTGATAGCTTGGTAATCCTTTTTCTCATCAGGATTTGGTTTACGTGCTTCTTTAAATGTATGAGAAGCGCCAGTGTTATATTTACCATATGCACCATCATTTTGACTAGAAGCGTGTGAAGCCCTTGCTTCTTCTGTATCAGCGCCATCAAAGTTGGATTGTGTACTTTTTTGAGAAGTACCTTGTACAGAACCAAGTGCTTGGTCGCCATCTTCTGATTCACGAGCAGTATCGCCCATCATGTTTGTTTTTGTTCCGCTTTCTAATTCAAAGCGTAAAAAGTTCTCGTTTTCGTTATTTTTATTTTCACGATGCCATGTGGAGAAACTTTCATCCATTTTGTTTTTATTTTCATCGTCATCTATAAGCTGCGTATCATCATTTGCTAAATCTTCGACGCGACAGTTCTTGTCGTCTGCAAGAACAGATAAATAAAGCGGTGCATGTCCGAAATAGTTGTTAAGCATATCACTTTCAAGAAGCTCCTCTAAGCGGTAGCGAATTTTCTCAACGATATACATAATATCTTCCGTATTACGAGCTTGGAATGTTTCATGCAAAATAGCTTCAATTTGTTCGAAATATTCATTATTAAACATTTCATATTTATCGCTCGTTAATGAAAGATAGCATAGGCAAAATAGACGATCACCGTGATAGTTACGAACGCGATTGATTTCATTTTGTGAGCTAAAGTAATTGCGATACATTTCTTTTCTTCTTTTAAAAACATGCTTCGTGCCAGGACGTAAGTTCTTTACAATTTCCTCAACGCGTAAATCTTCTAATAGAACAAATAATTGTGTTAAAAACTTTTTTAGGGGCGATTCTTGCAATTCAATCGCATAAGAACGAATTAAAGTCATGTCCGAGTAATGTTTATTACCAAGTGCTTTTAAGAACACTTCGCTTTTTAATCCGATTACTGTATCTTCTTCTTTTCGATCATCCCAAAAGTGACTAATGACAACTTTCTTTTCAATTTCGTCGTAGTATGCTTTATAGCCATATTCAAGATAGGCATCGTCTTCTTTTAGAAGGGCATACATTAAGTTTTCCATTTGTAGAAACAGCGACGCATCAATTTTTTTGTCACTAAAAATTTGTCTCATAAATTATCCCTCAAAGAAATAACTTTCTGCTAATTCACGGACAGTCATTTGTTCTGTTTCATCATTAAGTTTTGCAATTATGCTTCGTTCAATCGCTCGCATAACAGGAATATATACACCTAAATCACATGCATCGATAATGCCACGAATACTTGCCGCTTCTTCACTTACACGTCCATCGCGAGCTAAAGGCATAAGGTCGCTTGCAAAGGCAACGAACTTTTCAATTGTTGCAACATCTTTTAATTTTGATTCTGCTAATAATAATTCTTTTAATGTATCACCTTGAATGTAAGGAACTTCAATAATAACGAAACGGTTTTTTAACGCTTCGTTTAGTTCACTTGTTCCAACGTAACCTTCGTTAATCGCAGCAATTACACGGTATTCGTCATTACCGTATACAACCTCTTGTGTAAATGGGTTTGTGATCATTTTACGGTAATCTAATGCGCCGTGAAGAAGTGGTAACGTTTCAGGTTTTGCCATATTGATTTCGTCAATATATAGGAAGTGACCGTTCTTCATTGCTTTCATAAGAGGACCGTTAACGAATGAAACTTCAGATGCACCATCTTTCGTTTGTAGTGTGTTGTATCCTAAAATACCCTCTACATCTAAGTCGACAGAGCAGTTAATGCTATGCATTGGTTTTTGGAATAAAGAAGAAAGAGTTTCCGCTAGTACTGTTTTACCACTACCAGTCGGTCCTTTTAATAGAATGTTCTTGCCAAGAAGAAGTGCTGTAATCGCATCTTCAATAATGCTATTATCAGACGCTTTATATATTTTCGTTCCGATTAAATGTGCATTTTCACCAGCTTCTTGTTTATTCTTTTCATGAATCGTAGAAAGCTGTTGTTTTAAATCAGCATGTATATGAAATTGTTCTAACATGTATTTCCCACCTAACATTATTTTCATAAAGTAATACATCTTATGATAACTTGTTTTAATATGGTATGCAAAGAAAAGGAAGGAGGATAAAGGGAAAAGAAAAAGCAATCAAGATGAAGTTGATTGCCTACAGTAAAGGAGAAATGAGCCTCATGAAAGACTCCAATATGCGTTTTTTTATACTTCTTTTTTGGAAAGAGTTCCATTTAATTTCAGTTGAATGTTTAAAATCTTCTTCAAAATCACGTTTAATGTCGTGAACTGTTTTTGATTCATAAAGCACGCTAATAATTTCGTAATTCAATTCAAAGCTACGTACATCCATGTTCGCTGTTCCAATAGTTGCAATTGTATCATCAACGAGTACAATTTTTGCATGCATAAAACCATCTTTATAACTGTAAATAGAAGCACCAGCTTTTAAAAACGGAGTGAAATAGGATTGAGATGCTTGATCACTAATGATGCTATCACTTTTACCTGGATATAAAATCCGTACATCTATTCCGGCAATTGCACTTAAGCGTAATAATGTTAAAGTTTCTTGATCTGGAATAAAGTAGGGTGTAGCGATCCAAATGGATTTTTTTGCAGAGCCCATAACAGCTAATAATGTATTACGAATACTTTTATCATCGGAGCTTGGTCCGCTTGCTACGATTTGAACAGCACCTTCTGCATTTGAAATCTCTTTACCTGGGAAGTATTGTCTATTCATGAATTGATCCCAGGAATAAGTATTTAAACCACTAGAGGCATAGAGCCAGTCTTCTAGAAAGATTGCTTGTAATTTATATAATGCTTTTCCTTCTATTTTTAAATGACTATCACGCCAAACAGGAAATTTCTTGGAACGGCCAAGATATTCATCACCGACATTGAGTCCTCCGGTAAAACCAATTTCGCCATCTACAATAACAATTTTTCGATGGTTACGATAATTGACAGTTTCAAGTAACCAAGCTGAAAAAATAGGGTCAAATTCTACAATTTCAATCCCAGCTTCTTTCATAGGTTGCAAAAATCGTCGTCTTAACGTATTACTTCCAAGGCCATCATAAAGGAAGCGTACAATAACACCATCTTTTGCTTTTTGTATTAAAGCATCTCGAACTTTTGTACCAATTTCATCAGATTTATAAATGTAGTATTGAATATGTATATGATGTTTTGCTTGCTCTATAGCTCGCAAAATTTCTGAAAATGTTTGATCTCCGTTTGTTAAAAGTTTTGTAGTTGTTTTATCTGCAGCAGGACCGCCTCCAAATTTTTGTATGACTTCTGTTAAATGTATGGAACGTTCATTTAGTGGGACTGTGAGTAATAACTCTAGTCTTCTTCCTTCTAATATTTCACGGAATAATTTTCTTTGTTCTTCTGAACGATGGAGATGTTTTTTTCTTCTCCAGCGGCTGCGCCCGAAAATAGCGTATAATAGCACACCTATAATAGGAAGAAGTGCTAATACTAAAAACCATGCTAATGTACTTTGTGGAGATCTATTTTCTATAAAAATAACGAATGAAATTCCTACGATTGTGATGGACCATAGAGCACCGACAAAAGTATATAACGAGATATACGATGTATTTAATAGGAACAGAACGATAGATACAATTGTAAATATTAATAGTAATTGAACGATAGGCTTCTTCATTTCTATATAATTCCCCTAATCTTTTTTCAATATAGACTTCTTAAATAGAAGATGTAATATGACATCTTTATTATAAGGTGTTTTGCTTTTTTTACAAAATATAGACATTTCACCTATACTTTCCGCATTTGTCCTACATACAGTGTACTATCCCATTTTTTATCCCACTCTTAACGCATATGAAAATGAAAAAATCGAAAAGGAGCGGAGAAACATGAATTATATAGAAAATAATGGATTGTATTATCGAAATCATCATGGAGGACACAATCATGGTGGGCACAATCATAACGGTGGACATCATCACCATGGAGGACACAATCACTATGATCACCATCACCATCATCATCACGGAGGCGGATGGGGCTGGGGTGGTGGTAGTTCATGGGGAGGCGGATTTTTCCCTGGAAGCTTTGCAGGAGGAGTGTTAGGCGGACTAACAGCTGGTGCATTAACAGGTGCAACAAGTGGAGGGTATTATCCGGCTCCATATCCAGTAGCTTATCCGTCGCCATACCCTGTAACGTATCCAATGCCATACCCAGGTTATCAGCAAATACCATATTCGTATTAAACTAAAAAAGAGGCTATCCTCTTTTTTAGTTTAATACGGTATTTATTTATAAAATACTTCCAAAATTAAGGTGAAAATATGTTAATATTTTGTTATTGTAATTCAAAAACATATACATTGATGTAGAGTTTTATATTATTATTCGTGAATAGTTATGTAGTATGTTCTAATTTCTATTTCGTTATTAAAAACAAAGAGATCAGATGTGAGTGGTATTAGTTGGAAACAAGGCTTGCATAGAGCCACTTAAAGGGATTGCAGTATAATAAGGTGCGAAATAATTAGGGAGATGAGAAGCTACTATTTATAATTAGAACGGTATAATATTGCTTTTTATTACAAATAATATTATGTTATTTTAATCGGTCTATTCAAAAAGATAATTTATGTAATGGGCTAGTATTAGAAAATGAAATATCTCTATTTCTATGAAGAGAAACAGGTTGTGTTTTAGTCAGATAGAAGCAAGGAGAGATGCGCATGCTAGAACAGAGAGGTCATGCATTATATGACTCTTCATTGCGAGATTTAAAGTTAGCATTAGATGAGTCTTCAATTGTTGCAATTACAGATCGAAAAGGTCTTATTACATATGTAAATGATAAATTTTGTGAAATCTCTAAATACAAAAGAGAAGAATTAATTGGAAAAGATCACCGTATTTTAAATTCAGGACATCATCCAAAAACCTTTTTTCAAGACTTATGGAAGCGTATTTTGAATGGGAAAGTATGGACAGGTGAGATTCGGAATCGAGCAAAAGATGGTACATATTATTGGGTCAAAACAACAATTGTTCCATTTTTAAATGAAAAAGGAGAGCCATACCAGTTTATCGCAATTCGAAATGATATTAGTAGTAGAAAAGAAGCGGAACATAGATTGCGGCTAAGTGAAAGTCGTTATAGGGAACTTGCCTATCATGATGCTTTAACGAGTTTGCCTAACCGTTTACAATTAATAACGACCGTTAACGAATTGATTGCAGATAAAAAAGAATTTGGTATGATTTACTTTGATTTGGACCGTTTTAAATTAGTAAATGATACATTAGGTCATATGATAGGGGATTTACTTTTAAGTGAAGTTGCTTCAAGGTTGCATTATGTACTAGGAGAGAAAGATGTTCTGGCTAGGCTAGGTGGCGACGAATTTGTGCTGTTAACAAAAAATCATAGACAAGATGATATGAGTCAGTTAGCGACATCTGTGTTGTCATGTTTTCAGGCACCATTTATGCTGGAAGGCCATGAAGTATACATTTCAGCTAGTCTAGGACTTTGTTCTTATCCACAAGACGGACAAGATGTGGAAACGTTATTGAAAAACTCTGACTTAGCTATGTATAGTGCAAAAGAACAGGGGAGAAACGCTGCGTGTTTCTTTACAGATGAGCTACGCGCGAAAATAAATCGTAGAATGAAAGTTGAGTTTGCTTTGCAAAAGGCAATTCGTGATGAAGAGTTAGATGTAGCATTGCAGCCTATTATTGATTTGAAAACGAAGAGATATTCTGGTATAGAAGCTCTAGTACGTTGTATGACAGAAGACGGACCTATTTCACCAAGCGAATTTATCCCTGTAGCTGAAGAGTCTGGACTTATTATAAAACTAGGAGACTGGGTATTAGAAAAATCATGTCGCTTGTTTAAAACATTGCCGAATTATCAAGAAGGACTAAAGTTATCTGTGAATTTATCTATACAACAATTAATGCAGAAACGTTTTATTTTATCAGTACGTAGCATTTTAAAGAGAACTGGCTTTCCTCCGAACCGTTTAATATTAGAAATAACGGAAAGCATTGCAGTCCGTCATTTTGATTATATTATTGCTACATTACAAGAATTAAGAAATATGGGTGTTTTAATTGCTTTGGATGATTTCGGGACTGGCTATTCTTCCTTATATTATTTAAAACAACTACCACTGGATATTGTAAAAATTGATCGTAATTTTATTCGTGAATTTCATTATGATCACGCACAACCAGAACGAACGATTGTAAAATCCGTTATTGAAATTGCTCATAGTTTAAATTTAGCAGTAGTTGCTGAAGGAGTAGAAACAGTAGAGCAAGAGAGTTTGTTACAATCAATGAGCTGTGATTATGTACAGGGATTTTATTATGCGAAACCTTTATCTGTAGGAGAGCTAAAAGAAAAGTTAATTACAGATTTTTAATAAAAAAGAGAAGCCAGCAGCTTCTCTTTATTTAATCCGTTTTTTGTGAGTCTTTCATTAGTACTGGATAAAGAATAAGACCTAATACGAACAATCCAATTCCTAAGAAGAATGTTTTTAAATCAGCAGTTCCCGTTTTGATAACCCAAATGGAGTATATCAACGCTAATGTCGTAATGATTCCATCTTTTACTCGAGATCCTGGCAGTATATCATACGTTTCTCCTGTAATAACTAATTTTAATTGGTACAAGGTAGAAACAAGGTATGGAATTAAATAGGCTAATGTTGCTACGACGATAGCGAAACTATACGCTTCTGAAACAGTACCAGAAATCGTTGAAAATAAGAAAATTTGCGTCATTACATTTGTAATCAATAGTGATTTTGAAGGACTACCTTTTTTATTTGTTTTCCCGAAAAACTTAGGGAAAAGTCCATTTTTTGCTGCCTGGTAAGGTACTTCTGAACTAACAACAATCCAGCCAACTGTAGATCCAAATAAAGATATAAGAGCGAGTAAAGCCATTATATATGCACCTTTATTTCCAATTGCTAAATTTAATGCGTCTACTAATGGTTTTTGAGACTCTTTTAAAGCATCTTGCGGAAGAGCTCCCATTGTAAGTAAAGTAATTGACATGTAAATAAGAAGAGCGATAATTAATCCGAAAATCGTAGCTTTTTTTACATCGCGCTGTGATTTTGCACGATTAGAAAGCATAACTGCTGATTCAATACCGATAAATGCCCAGAGTGTTGCAATAGCAGCTGAATTGATTTGTCCACCTAATGAGATTGATTGTCCTGCTTCATTCATAAAGGTTTGACCGTCTCCGAAATTAGAGGCGTTGAAAATGAATAATGTAATTACAATAAACATTGTAAATCCGATAATTTTTGCAATGGTAGCAAGTAGATTCATGTTTCCAGCTCGATCAATATTTTGAGAAAGAATATATTGAATTCCCCACAGCATAAGGCTACATACGAGGAAAGTTAATCCTTTTCCGAGTTCCAGTGAAAATCCATTTATTGAAAAAAGAATTTGCTTACTTTGTAAAACTGGAAAGAATGTTGATAAATATCCAGCAAAGGAAATAATAACAGATGCTGTTGCAGCCCAGTTAGCAGCCCAATATCCCCATGCCATACTATATCCTGCAACTTTACCAGCTTTTTTTGAAGGAAACATCGCTTGAGCATAGCTTTGTGGTCCAGCTTTTAATTCTGGTTTCCGAATCGCTAAATTTCCAAATACAAGTGCAATCATAAATACGCCAAGGCCTGTAATACTCCATGCGAGTGTAGAACCCATTGGCCCTGATACTTGTGCTAAATTTGCTGGAAGCATAAATACGCCACCGCCAACCATATTCCCGATAACAAATGCTGTTAAAACCCATAATCCCCATTTTTTCGTTTCCATTTTTGTTAACTCCTTTGTAGTAAGTTTTGCTTAAACATCATTTTTTACTAGCTTTTTGACAATAAAAAAAGAGCCATGTAGATAAAAAAATACCTACATGGCTCTTTCGCCAAAGCGTAGGTACAACGGGAATAACCCTTGTACCTACGCGTAATTTTTCCGCTAGGTTTCAAGGGTTACGTATGATGATGATGTTTTTGTGCAAATGTAACTACAGTTGTTGTATAAGTAAGCATAGTTCTTTGCTCCCTTTCTCCTCTGATTTTGAAGTTAGTATACTACATGTTTTTTTGAATGAAAAGAAAAATATAAAAATTTTTATAAAAATACGTTTTAAAGATTAAATATTTACCTATATTTTTCTTGTACTGGAAAATAAGTGAGAGATTGGCAGAAGAGTGAAGCATGTTATAATACATATAGAATTAGAAGGTGACAAGGGGCTATTGTAGATGATGAGTAAGTATGAACAAATTTATACAGAAATCAGTAAATCTATTGATAATAAACAATTAAAAGAGGGATGCAAAATCCCATCAGAAACAGAATTAATGAAGCAGTATGAGGCAAGCCGAGGCACGGTAAGAAAAGCTGTAGATTTACTGCAAGAGCGTGGATATGTGCAAAAAATTCATGGGAAAGGTGTTTTTGTTTTAAAGCGAAAAAATATTGAATTTAATTTTGGCGGTATTGTAAGTTTCCAAGAAGAAAATGAACGTTTAGGACGTCATTGTATTACGGAAGTTGTGGAAATGGACAAAGAAAAAGCCACAAAAGACATTGCGAAATTATTAAATGTAAAAGAAAAAACAGAGATTGACCATATTAAACGTGTACGAAATATTGATGGAGAAAAAGTAATTTTAGATATAAATCATTTTGTATCTGAGTTTATTCCAGGATTAACGAAAGAAATTGCAACTGCATCGATTTATAAATACATCGAGAAAGAGCTTGGGCTACATATTAGTTATTCGCAGAGGGTAATAGAAGTACAGCCATGTACAGAGGATGACAGAAAGTATTTAGATTTAAATGGAACAGACTATGTTGTCGTTGTGAAAAACTTTACACATTTGTATGATGGAAGTCAGTTTGAATATACAGAATCACGCCACCGTTTAGATATTTTTCACTTTTCGGATGTGGCACGCAGGAAGTAAAGAGGTGGAACAAAATATTGTTTCATCTCTTTTTTTTATAAAAAAAACACAAACTCGTATATACGAGTGTTGACTAACTTATATATACGAGTTAATATGTAATTGTAAACGGTATCAAAAAAAGAAAAGAGGGACGGGAATATGGGGAAAGACTATCGTAAAACAGCAGAGGAAGTGTTGCAGTATATTGGTGGGAAAGACAATATTGAACAAGCTGCACATTGTGTGACGAGGCTCCGTATCGCTTTAAAAGATGAAAGTAAAATAGATAATGATAAATTACAGTCTGTTTCATTAGTGAAAGGAGCGTTTCATAACGCTGGTATATTTCAAATTGTAATTGGTCCAGGGGATGTAGATCGTGTTTACGCTGAATTGATAACGCTTGCAGGTATGAAAGAATCGACTGTAGCGGACGTAAAAGACTCTGGAAATCAGAAGTTAAATCCAGCTCAAAAGTTTGTGAAAATATTTTCGGATGTATTTATGCCGATATTACCAGCAATCGTAACAGCTGGTTTACTAATGGGTATTAACAATCTATTAGGCGCAAAGGACTTATTTTTTGATGGGAAAAATTTATTAGATGTTTATCCGAACTTAGGCGGGCTTTGGGATTTAATTAATATGATGGCCAATACAGCATTCGTATTCTTACCAGCACTTGTCGGTTGGTCAGCAACGAAGCGTTTTGGTGGTAGTCCAATACTAGGGATTGTTATGGGATTAATGCTTGTGCACCCGGCCTTATTAAACGCTTGGGACTATGGAAAAGCAGCGACTGGTTTAGAGGGTCAAAAGATTGAGTACTTCAATATTTTAGGACTATTCCAAATTGAGAAGGTAGGATATCAAGGACAAATTTTACCCGTTTTAGTAGCAGCATTTGTATTAAGTAAAGTGGAAATTTTCTTAAAGAAACATGTACCAAATGCAATTCAATTATTAGTTGTACCAATTACAACAATCGTTGTGACAGGTGTGTTAGCACTAGGAATTATCGGTCCGGTTACACGTCATATTGGAGATTTATTAACAGTAGGATTAGTAGGTGTATATGAAACAGTACCAGTAGTTGGAGCAGTATTATTTGGAGCGTTATATGCACCGCTTGTAATTACAGGTATGCATCATATGTTTATTGCAATTGATTTACAATTAATTGCACAACATGGCGGGACATTTATTTGGCCGATGATCGCTCTTTCTAACATTGCGCAAGGTAGTGCGGCACTTGCGATGTTCTGGATTTCTAAAAATCAAAATGATAAAAGTATGGCATCAACATCAGCCATTTCAGCATACTTCGGTATTACAGAACCAGCGATGTTTGGGGTGAATTTACGAAATAAGTTCCCGTTCTATGCAGCGATTATAGGATCTGCTGTGGCAGCGATATTCATTACATTAAATGGTGTATTAGCGCCTGCTATCGGAATTGGCGGATTGCCAGCATTTATTTCTATCATTCCGAAATCGATTCCAATGTTTATTGTAGGAATGATTATTGCAGTTGTAATCCCGTTTACTTTAACATGGTTATTTGCAAAAAGAGTCAAACAGAAGTAGGAGGAAGTTAAACATGAAGGATTGGCATAAAAGTGTAGTCTATCAAATTTATCCGAAGAGCTTTAATAGTTATTACAATAGAGAAACCGGGGATATAAAAGGTGTTACAGAGAAACTAGATTATTTAAAAGAACTCGGAGTGGATTATATATGGTTAACACCGATATACCAATCACCACAAAATGATAATGGATATGATGTAAGTGATTACTACAGCATTGATCCATCTTACGGAACGATGGAAGAGTTTGAAGAACTTTTAGCAGAAGCGAAAGTACGTAACATTGAGATTATGCTTGATATTGTTGTAAATCATAGTTCGACTGAACATAAGTGGTTTAAAGAAGCGAAGGAAGATAAAAATAGTCCATATCGTAATTACTATATTTGGCGTGATGAAAAAAATAATTGGCAGTCTAAGTTTGGTGGATCTGCTTGGAAATATGATGAGAAGACGGAGCAATATTATTTACATTTATTTGATGAAACACAAGCTGATTTAAATTGGGAAAATGAAAAACTTCGTGAAGAAGTATATGATATGATGCGTTTTTGGCTGGATAAAGGAGTAACAGGATTCCGATTAGATGTCATTAACTTAATTTCAAAAGACCAATGTTTCTTAAACGATGAAGGTAGTACTGCGACAAGTGATGGACGCAAGTATTATACAGATGGTCCGCGTGTTCATGAATATTTACAAGAGATGAACCGAAATGTTTTTGCAGGAAAAGATGTAATTACAGTTGGAGAAATGTCATCTACGACAATTGATAATTGTATTAAATATTCAAACCCTGAGCGTAATGAATTAAGTATGACGTTTAGTTTCCATCATTTAAAAGTAGATTATCCGAATGGTGATAAGTGGACGAAGGCTGATTTTGATTTTATTAAATTAAAAGAGATTATGTCTAGCTGGCAAATTGAAATGCAAAAGGGCGGAGGATGGAATGCGTTATTTTGGTGTAATCATGACCAGCCTCGCATCGTGTCACGCTTTGGTGATGATGGAAAGTACCGAAACGAATCTGCAAAAATGTTAGCGACAGCCATGCACATGCTGCAAGGAACGCCTTATATTTATCAAGGGGAAGAAATCGGTATGACGAATCCTAAATTTGAGTCCATCGAGCAATATCGTGATGTGGAATCGTTAAATATATACGATATAAAGCTAAAAGAAGGGTTATCAAAAGAAGAGATTATAGGGATTTTAAAGCAAAAATCTCGTGACAACTCCCGTACTCCAATGCAGTGGAATGAAGAGATGAACAGTGGCTTTACAACAAGTACACCTTGGATTTCAGTGGCTGAAAACTTTAAAGAAATAAACGTAGAGAAGGCATTAGAAGATAAAGAGTCCGTATTTTATCATTATAAAAAGTTAATAGAACTTAGAAAAACGTATGATGTTCTTACAGAAGGAGAATATGCTATTTTGGATGAAAATCATCCTAAGATTTGGGCATATACACGTACTGTAAATGATGAGGTATTACTTGTTATCAATAACTTCTATGGAGAAGAAATAACGTACTCTGTACAAGCGCACGTTCAATTAGATGGAATGAAACAAGAAGTACTACTGTCGAATTATAAAGATGCCAGCAAGGATATTGCAAAACTTAACTTAAGACCATATGAATCAATTGTGTATCGATATACGAAATAAAAAGGTTGTATGCCCATGCGGCATACAACCTTTTATTTTAGGACACCACTGTACAAAATGTTTACCTCTACCTCAGGTTTGAATTTTACTTTTGCATAATCTTTATTCCAATTTTTCTTCTTCCATAAGTCAGGGTGATAGGCGATAAGGTGTCTGCCGATACCGAAAGCATCACAGTTTGCTTTTTGTAACTTTTTCGTTATCTTTTTAGCTTCTTTCGTAAGTTGTGTAGACAATTCTTTATTTAGTTTTTTTCTTTCATCCATTTTGTAAAGATTATCTCTCGGAGCTTCAAGCGCTATAACTTTTAGTTGGAGCTTAATGTGAGCATAAACATTTCCTTTTTTATCTGTTGTTATTTTTAAGTCGCGTTTTAACTTTCGATTGCTAATTTCCATTGTTAAATAATCAGATGTTTTCTCTGATTCATCGCTAGTAAGCTTTTGGGTTATACGGGCACTTGTTCCCATTTTTCCAGTTAATAATACGAATAAAACAGATTGTTTCAAAGGTAAATGCCCAGTTAATTTATCATTATTAAATAAAGCTAGACCGTTTGTAATCACTTCTTTTCCTTTTATTTTTATAGAAGGGAGGGTAAAGTCTTTACCGGGATCTAACATTTTTGTAGAAGCTGTTTCTAAAGTTTCTTTTGGAAACACACTCATATCTTCTAAACTTTTCACTTTTTTCTTTAGAAAATCTCCAATTAGTAAATTTCCTACTTTCTTTTTTTCTAGTATCTCGGATGTTTCACCATCTACTGCAATAAGTTTTACTAAAGCAGTTGGGTTTGTTGGGTCCCGAAAGCTGACATCTAAATAAGGTAATATACCTTTTTTTAGAATTTTGGTTCCTAGTAATTGAACACCATATTTAAAATAACGAATATTCCCAGTCACATTTTTTTTTAGGGCATCGCTTGTATCCCTTATGTTATGCCCCGTTGCTGAATGTATTTCATTTTCGAATGAAGATTGCTCTCCGCTTGAACTTTTTACGAGCTCGATTGTTTGCTGGAGTTTATTCTCTTCCGTAATATCAGATCCAATACTATAAGCTAACCTTGCTTCCCTTAATGGTTCTTGATCCCAACAGCCAGAAAGGACGGAACTAGCACATAATATAGAAAGTAATTTAACTTTTCTTGTGAACATACTGTTCTCCTTTCTTATTTCGTATCACAGAATAAAGTAGAAATAAAAGAGGGAGGACAACAATAAAAATATACGTGAACTTATCAGTGAAAGTTGAGATTACTTTTAATTCTTCAGGTGTATCTATAAATAAGGCTACACTAAAAGCAATAATACCGACGATTGGAACAGCTTTTTTATGATTAGCAAGATTGAATATATGCCCAACTCCGATTGAAGCAGCGCAATAATAACTAGCAATAGAAGCCACAACTGTTATCATCCATATTGGTATAAATAGTAAATCCGTCCGGTCTATAATCCCAATATGTAAGGAACGTAATAAGTAAGCAACTGGTTCTGGAATAAGCTCAATTTGTTTTGGACTAAATACGATAAAGCAAATCCAAACAGTAAAAGTATAAAAAAGAGTTACAAATCCGTTAGCGATAGAAATGGCCTTCAGTTTTGCGACAGAACTCCCGTTTACTTTTGGGAAAGCGATAAGAATGATTTCAAAACCATACATAGCTGTAATTGTTTCTTTGGATGCTTGAATAATATTCCACCATCCAGCTTCTGTAATTGGAAAAATATAAGAAAAGTCAGCCCGTGAGAGCCCAAGTCCAATTAAAAGTGCCATTGGGAAAATAAGAATAGAAGCCATGACATAAAATCGTACAATTACTTTAAATGTATTATAGGCTACATAGCAACAAGCTATTGTAAATAGGATGAGAATGGCAGACCAAGGAGTGGCTTGTAATATCCAAACTTTAATGACATTACAAGCATTCAACATAACCGTCATACCAATAAGCGTAAAATAAAAAACATAAGCAAAACCTAATAGTTTTCCAAACTTATTACCAAATAGCATACAAACACTTTCATACATATCTGCATCAGGAAATCGTTTTAAAAAAAGCCACATAAGTAAAATAATAAGCTGAATTGCAAGCCCGGCGATGAGAGCAGAAATCCATCCGCCACCTTTTGCTATCGGGTGAAGACGGTTAGGTAGAGAAAGGATACCAACTCCGATTTGGCATTGAATAACGAAAAAGGTAAATTGAACGAGCGAAATTTTACTTTGCGTGTTTGTCACCGTCCTCATCCTCTCTCGTTACATGTTGTCGTTGCATTTTTTTCGGTTTTGGATCATGTGGTCGTTCCCAAAACGACCAAATTGGAAGTCTTACAAAAGAATCTTTCATATCTTTTATCCGCATCGGGGCAACAGGAGAAAGATATGGCGTATGAAATGAATGTAATTGACATAAATGAACGAAAGTTATAATGAGACCGAATGATATTCCGACGTATCCGAATATAGCAGCAAGAATCATTAATGGAAAACGAAGAATTCGAACTGCTGAACTCATATCGTTTGATGGAACGAGAAAAGATGAGATTGCAGTTAAAGCTACAACGATAATCATTGTGTAAGAAACGAGTCCGGCTTTTACAATCGCATCACCAATTACTAAACCACCTACAATACCGATTGTTTGTCCAACTCGGCTTGGTAAGCGAATACCAGCTTCCCGTAATAATTCAAAGATTAATTCCATTAAGAGAGCTTCAAAAATAGGAGGAAGTGGTACTTTCTCTAATGAAGCTTTAATTGTATACACAAGTTCGAGCGGCAATACATCAGGATGGAAGGCTACGGTTGCGATATATATAGCTGGTAAGAGAAAGGCAATCAAGAAGCTTACTAGGCGAATCATTCGGACGAAAGAACCAACAATCCAGCGGTTATTATAGTCATCTGGTGATTGGTAAAAAGCAAATAATGTAACAGGAACGATAAGAGCTGTTGGATCTCCATCAGATAAAATAGCAACTCGTCCTTCCATTAAATTTGCTGCGACTCTATCTGGACGCTCTGTATTTAATTGCTGCGGAAATGGTGAGAAAGACGTATCCTCTATAAATTCTTGTATATATCCTGGAGGCATAAGTGCATCTGTCTTAATCGTTTCTAACCTTCTTTTTACTTCTGTAACTAAATCGTCATTCGCTATGTTTTGCATATAAGCAATTGCCACTTTCGTATGCATTTCTTCACCAAGTGTGAAATATTTAATGACGACATGTGGACTTTTTATGAGTTTGCGAATGGAAGCTAAATTGGTTGCTAAGTCTTCTACAAAACCAGTATGCGGTCCACGGACAATTCCTTCATTATCAGGTTCTGCTATATCTCTCTTTAAGGATAGAGCTGTTTCGAAAATACAAAAACTGTCGACGTGTTCATGAAAATATAAGGATTTACCTTGTAATAAAAGCTGCACACCATAATTTAAATTCGTTTCTTTTTTCATATTTAATGTAGAAAAAGCTTTATCTATAGCTAAGTCTGACCGTGTCAATAAAGGCTCAAGAGCTAACTGATGAATTAGATTTGGATCTGCTAAAGATTCGATATATAAGATTATTCCTTTTCCGTTTTGAAAAGGGAGATCTAATTTTTTTATATCATCAGAATGAGAAAGTTTATTTTCAATGTAACTAATGTTCTCCGGAAGTGATGGAAACATATGCTTTTGTTTTTTACTCTCTTGTTGTTCTTTTTTCTCTGTCATAATTTCCACCTCTTTTAAAGTGCAATTGTTTCTGTTAATTTTTGTCGTTTGTGAGAAATTTATGCTTGAATTATTTTTTTAAAAGAGGGTTGAAGGTTACGTTACATTGTCTTTTGTGCATTATTCAATTTCATAGCAGTACTTCTAACATTTGTGTCGAATTAAGAAGATATATAGGAGGGATATATATGGAAATAGCTGTAGAACGTGTTTTTACGAAAGAGATTTTAAAAAGAGCAGCGAATTTGTTTCATGTAACAGTAGAAGAAAAGCCACTTGGAGATTTTGAGAATTATATTTTTAAGGCGAAGGGTGATAATGATGAAGATTACGTATTACGTTTAACACATTCTTCTCATCGTTCTAAACAAGAGGTAGAGGCTGAACTAGATTTTTTACGATATGTTGCGGAGAATGGGGCAAAGGTAGCAGGACCTCTTTATTCAACGTCTCGAAATCTCGTAGAAGAAATCGTAGCAGAGGATGGGACTTTCTTTTTCGCTTCTTTATTTATATATGCAAAAGGTGAGCAAGTAAAAGGAGCAGAATCGCCTTATTGGGGAGATGCTTATTTTGAAGCGTGGGGAAAAGCGATTGGGCAACTGCATCGCCTTACAATGGATTATCCTAAAACAGACTACCGTGATACGTGGGAAGAAGACGAAAGTGGAATTGTTAATGAATTAGAAGATGGTCAAGTGAAAGAGATTGCAGCGGTATTAATGGATGAAATTAAGGCTCTTCCAGTTGAAAGAGAAACGTTCGGTCTTATGCACGGTGATATTCATCAAGGTAATTTTCATTATGATGGTAAAGAGCTAACAATCTTTGATTTTGATGATGCTGCTTATAATTACTTTATACATGATTTAGCGATGGTTTTATACTACTCTGTTCTATTTACACCGTGGACAGCAGAAGAGAAGACAGATTTTGCTCGTAAACAGTTACAAGTGTTACGAAAAGGATATGAGTATGAGCACAGGCTGGCGGATAGTTGGTATGAATCGTTACCACTATTTTTACGTTTACGTGATATAGGTTTATATGGAACGCTTCAAAAGAAGTTTAAAGGGAAAGATATGCCTGATAACTTCTTGAAATTATCAGAAGAGCTATACGAAAGAATTATTAAAAGAGAAGCAATTGTGAATATATAATACATTTAGTTCAAAACAAAGTATATAAAACAAATATATACTTTGTTTTTTTATACAAAAATATGTTTACTTTATTAAAATAATATTGTCCTAGATTCGGTATGCACTTATAATTTTATATATATTCTGAATATTCTTTATAAAGAAGGAGGGGGAATGTTGGAAACTTTCGTAAATTGGTTAAATAATATTGTTTGGAGTCCAGCACTTGTTTATTTATGTTTAGGAGTAGGTTTATATTTTTCTATTCGAACGAAGTTTTTACAAGTAAGGCACGTAGGAGAAATGGTGAAGCTGACATTTCAAGGAGAAAAATCAGAGGCTGGTGTTTCTTCATTCCAAGCGTTAGCACTTTCGTTATCAGGACGTGTTGGAACAGGAAATATCGCTGGGGTAGCAACAGCCGTTGCATTCGGTGGACCAGGAGCTGTATTTTGGATGTGGGCAGTAGCCTTTTTAGGAGCAGGATCAGCTTATGTAGAATCAACACTCGCGCAAATATATAAGACGAAACATCAAGGACAATTTCGTGGTGGACCTGCTTATTACATTGAAAAAGGTTTAGGTGTGAAATGGTATGCTTTAGTATTCGTTGCAGCGACAATTCTTGCAACGGGGCTTTTACTACCAGGTGTGCAAGCAAATAGTATTGCTGTAAGTTTAGAAACTGCTTTTGGTATTAATACTACCGCATCAGGGGCTATATTAGTTGTCGTATTAGCTCTTATCATTTTCGGTGGAGTAAAGCGAATTGTTAACGTAGCGCAAGTTGTCGTACCGTTTATGGCAATAGGCTATATTTTAGTAGCTTGCGTCATTGTTGCTATGAATATTGAAAAATTGCCAGAAGCATTTATGTTAATTATAAGAAGTGCATTTGCATTAGAAGCTGCTTTCGGTGGTATTATCGGTTTAGCAATCTCTTGGGGGGTAAAACGTGGTATTTATTCCAATGAAGCAGGACAAGGGACTGGACCACACGCAGCAGCAGCAGCCGAAGTATCACATCCAGCTAAGCAAGGTTTAGTGCAAGCATTTTCCGTTTACATTGATACATTATTTGTTTGTTCAGCAACAGCATTTATGATGATTATTACAGGCATGTATAACGTATTTGATGCAAGCGGAAAAAACTTTATCGTTAATAAACTAAATGGTGCTCAGCCAGGACCAGGATATACACAGGCGGCGGTAGAATCTGTTTTTCCTGGATTTGGAAACGGTTTCGTTGCAATCTCGTTATTATTCTTCGCGTTTACAACAATTATGGCGTATTACTACATTGCAGAAACGAATATTGCATACTTAAATCGTGATAAAGACCGTCCTTGGATGTCTATGGTACTAAAGTTTGTATTTTTAGGAGCTGTATTCTATGGCTGTATAAAAACAGCAGCAACAGCTTGGGCTTTAGGCGACATTGGGGTAGGAATTATGGCATGGGTAAATATCATTGCGATTTTACTATTACAAAAACCTGCATTAGTCGCATTAAAGGATTATGAAAAACAGAAAAAAGAAGGAAAAGATCCAGTATTCGATCCAGGGCCATTAGGAATTAAAAATGCTGATTTTTGGGAGCATGAATACGGGAAAGATAAGAAAGAAGAAGTATCTTAACAGAATAGAAATGAAGAAGCAAAGGGGAAACCCTTTGCTTTTTTTTATGGACAAATTGAAGCTAAAAGTTATTTTTGGGACTATTTTTGAATATAAAAAGAATGTACATGCATTGTTAGGGGAAGGGGGAGTATGTTGATAGAATTTCGTAATGTAAATAAATATTATGGTAACTTTCAAGTTTTGAAAAATATTAATGTGCAAGTGAAAAAAGGGGAAGTGGTAGTAGTTGTCGGGCCTTCAGGATCAGGAAAAAGTACATTGCTTCGATGTATAAATCAATTAGAGGCAATTACAGATGGAGAATTAATTGTACAAAATACAGAGGTACACAATAAAAAAACGGACATGAATGAATTGCGGCGAAATATTGGGATGGTCTTTCAACATTTTTATTTATATCCACATAAAACGGTTCTTCAAAATATTACATTAGCACCGATTAAAGTAAATAAAGTTTCCAAAGAAGAAGCAGAGAAAACAGCAATGTTTTATTTAGAGAAAGTAGGAATCCCGGAGAAGGCTAACGTATATCCGCATCAATTATCCGGAGGACAACAGCAACGGGTGGCAATTGCTAGAGGACTTGCAATGCAGCCGGAAATTATGCTATTCGATGAGCCTACGTCTGCTCTTGATCCAGAGATGATTGGAGAGGTACTTGATGTTATGAAAGCACTGGCTAAAGAAGGGATGGCAATGGTCGTTGTCACGCATGAAATGGGATTTGCTAGAGAGGTAGCAGATAGGATCTTATTTATGGATGATGGTCAAATTATTGAAGATACAACACCGGCGAACTTTTTTGCAAACCCTGAACAAGAAAGAGCTCGTTTATTTTTAAGTCGGGTGCTAAATCATTAGAGGAGGAATTTCATGCTTAAAATGAAAAAGTTATTTACTTTAATCGTATTTTCATGTTTATTCGTGCTTGTTGTTGCTGGATGCGGAAGTAAGAAAGATGAGGCAAAGGAAACAAATACGAAGCAAGGCGGGGCTGTTGAGCAAATTAAGAAACGAGGGAAATTAGTAGTTGGGGTGAAGAATGATACGAATTTATTTGGATTAAAAAATCCTTCAACAGGGCAGGTAGAAGGATTCGATGTTGATGTCGCGAAGGCACTGGCGAAAAAGATTCTTGGAGATGAAAAGAAGCTAGAGCTGAAAGAAGTAACGTCTAAAACACGTATTCCAATGCTGAAAAATGGTGATATTGATGCAATTATTGCAACAATGACAATTACGGAAGAACGCAAAAAAGAAGTGGATTTTTCAGATGTATATTTTAAAGCAGGACAATCGTTACTTGTGAAAAAAGGAAGCAATATTAAGAGCGTCGATGATATAAAACAAGGCGTTAAAGTATTAGCTGTAAAAGGATCAACATCTACAAATAACATTCGTCAAAAGTCACCAGAAGCGACTGTATTAGAGTTTGAAAATTATAGTGAGGCATTTACAGCGTTAAAGGCAGGTAAAGGTGATGTGTTAACGACAGATAATGCGATCCTTTACGGAATGGCAAAACAAGATTCTAATTATGAAGTAGTAGGAAAAATTTTCACAGATGAACCGTATGGAATTGCAGTGCAAAAAGGGGCAGATGATTTAACGAAAGAGATTAATACTTTAATTAAAGACATGAAAGCAAGTGGGGAGTATGACAAATTATATGAGAAGTGGATTGGACAAAAACCAGAAAAGTAGATAGTAAAAGTGAGAGGATGAGAGTACTCATCCTCTTCTTGTAAAGAAAGAGGGGAGAATATGTGCCTGATTTTTCTATATTAACGAATAACATTGATATGTATTTAGAAGGGTTTAAATATACAGTTATGTCTAGTGTAATTGCATTGATAGGTAGTTTTATTTTAGGAGTAATTTTGGCAGTAATGCGTATTGCACCTATTCGCATTTTAAATTGGATAGGATCAGCTTTTGTGGAGTTTGTAAGAAATATTCCACTTGTATTAATTGCATTTATATTCTATTTTGCTTTACCTGTAATAGGAATTACTTTAAATGGTTTTGTAGCAGGAACAGTTACGCTTACGGTATATACGGCAGCTTTTATTGCAGAAGTAATTCGCGCTGGTATTTTATCAGTTGCGAAAGGGCAGCTGGAAGCTGCTCGCTCTTCAGGGCTAACGTATGTGCAGGCGATGTATTATGTTGTCTTACCCCAAGCAATGAAAATTGTAATTCCTCCTTTAGGAAACCAGTTTCTCAATTTAGTTAAAAACTCTTCAATACTTGGAATTATTGCTGGTGCTGATTTAATGTATCAAGGAGATTTAATTTCAACGAAGACGTTTGTTACGTTTGATGTTTATATATTTGTCGGGATGTTTTATTTAATATTAACAATTCCGCTCAGTATGCTAGTGCGTTATTTAGAAAAACGCTTAGCAAAGGAGGCGGTGTAAATGGATTTTAAGGGAGCAATTACAGGGGATCATATTCTATTTTTATTAAAAGGATTACTTATAACGTTAGAGGTAGCGCTCGTAGCAATTGTACTTAGCTTTATTATCGGTAGTGTAATAGGAATATTGCGCTACACGAAAATACCTGTCGTCTCACAAATATTAGGAATTATCGTTGAAGTGATTCGAAACTTACCACTACTGTTAATTATATTTTTCACGTATTTTGCACTTCCAGAAGCAGGCTTGAAATTAGAAATTATAACAGCTACAATTGTTGCTTTAACAATATTTGAAGCTGCAATGATATCTGAAATTGTTCGAAGTGGTCTATTATCTATCGAAAAAGGGCAAATCGAAGCAGCGAGGTCTTCCGGATTAACGTATGTTCAAGCGCTGTGGCATATTATTTTGCCACAAGCATTAAGAAGAATGGTCCCGCCACTTGTCAGTCAGTTTATTTCATTGCTGAAAGATACAGCGCTAGCAGTCGTTATATCACTACCAGAGCTTATTCATAATGCTCAAATTATTAGCGGGCAAAATGTGAATTACATGATTCCGACGTTTATAGTAGTAGCTTGTATGTACTTTATAGTAAATTATAGTTTATCAATTTTATCGAGAAGATTAGAACTCCGTTGACTCTTACAATATATGTAAGGGTTTTTTCCTTGTTTCTCCTTATTTTCCTCTAAATAGAATCTAAATCTTGCGATAATTCGATTTTTATATTGTTTTATCAGAAAAGTTTTAATTTTATATAGAAAATGTAATCGCTTTCGTGTATATTTTTATTATCAGAAAATTTTAACAGGATATAGGGGTATGGTAGGGGGAGGATTTAGATGCAGCAACCAACGAATGAGAAATTACATCGTACGATGAAGAGTAGACATTTATTTATGATCGCACTTGGTGGTGTAATCGGGACTGGTTTTTTCTTAGGTTCAGGTTACACCATTAATCAGGCTGGACCAGGGGGAGCCATCCTTTCATATTTAGTAGGCGGATTTATTATGTATTTAACAATGCTTTGTCTTGGAGAGTTAACGGTAGCAATGCCAGTTTCAGGATCTTTCCAAAAGTATGCGACGAAGTTTATTGGACCAGGAACGGGTTTTATGATCGGCTGGCTATATTGGCTTGGCTGGGCAGTAACAGTAGGACTAGAATTAACGTCAATCGGTTTAATGATGAAAAGATGGTTTCCAAATGTTGATGTTTGGGTATGGTGCCTTGTATTCGGCGTTATTTTATATGCTTCAAACGCAATTTCGGCGAAAAGTTATGCTGAATTAGAATTTTGGTTCTCTAGTATTAAAGTAATTACAATTCTTGCATTTGTTGTTCTTGGTGGTAGTGCATTATTAGGGTTTATATCATATGACGGAAAAGAAGCAGCACCTCTTTTCTCTAACTTTGTAAGCGATGGTGGATTATTCCCGAATGGACTAGCTGCCGTATTACTTACAATGATTACAGTTAACTTCTCGTTCCAGGGAACAGAGTTAATCGGGATTGCAGCGGGAGAAAGTGAAAATCCAGAAAAAACAATTCCACGTGCGATTCGTAATACGGTATGGCGCATTATGTTATTCTTCATTTTAACAATGACGATTTTAGTAGGATTAATTTCTTGGAAAGAAGCAGGCGTAATTGAAAGTCCATTCGTAGTCGTATTTGATAAAATTGGTATTCCATACGCAGCTGATATTATGAACTTTGTTATTATTACTGCGTTATTATCTGTAGCGAACTCTGGATTATATGCAGCGACGCGTATACTATGGTCACTTGCAAATGAGGGAATGGCACCAACTTCCTTCCAGAAAGTAAATAAGCGTGGTATTCCAATTACAGCGCTAGTCGTAACGATTGCGGTAGCTGGATTATCTCTATTCACAAGTTTCCTTGCAGAAGATACAGTATACATGTATTTATTATCGATAGCTGGTTTATCGGCTGTTTCAAGTTGGATCATTATTGCTCTATCGCAACTTCGCTTTAGAAGTCAGTATATAAAAGGCGGAGGAAAGTTAGAGGACTTAAAGTATAGAACACCACTATACCCAATTGTCCCGATTTTAGCCTTAATTACAAATAGCATTGTTGTTATTAGTTTAGCGTTTATTCCTGAACAAAGAATGGCGTTATACTGTGGTATTCCATTTATCATTTTCTGCTATATATATTATTATATTAGTAAGAAACGGCAGAAACCGATGAAAGTGGAGATGGAAAAAACAAATGAAACTAACAATCAAACACGATGATATAGAAGCAGATTTATCGTATGGTCAATTAGCGATTGGAAAAGAAAACGGGTATTCACCGTTACAATTACTCATTTCTTCTATCGCAGGATGTAGTGCAATTGTCTTTCGAACAATTTTAGAAAAGAAACGTATTACATATGATACGTTTACAATCGAAACTGAAATTGGTAGAAGTGAAGCTTTATCGAAGCCAGTTGAAAGTGTTCATTTGCACTATAAAATTAAAGCGCAAAACATTACAGAAGAGCAGCTGGACAAGGCGCTGCAACTTGCAGTGAAAAATTGTACGATTGTTCAATCTGTAAAAGATAGTATAAAGGTTACGGAAACAATTGAACTAATAAAATGAAACATAAAAACGTGAGAATACGGCTCTCACGTTTTTATGTTTTTAATAAAGGGAGAAAGTATGATGGAATGTTTAGGTTGTAAATTAGCAAATGAAGAGGAAAAAATATATAAAATATATGAAGATGACTATGTAACATGTTTTTTAGATCATGAACCTTTCTATACAGGACATACTTTAATTGTGCCAAAGCAACATGTTGTAGAAGTAGACGAATTAGATGATGTTGTAGCAAAATCCATTATGGATGCTTCTAAGCTGATTGCAAAAGCGATTAAGGTATTATATAAACCTGACGGAATTACAGTTTGTCAAAATGGTGGAGTATTTAACGAGTTAACACATTATCATATGCATGTCGTACCAAGATATAAAGAGCGTTCGTTTGCTGAGTTTTATATGGTACAGCCAGCAGAAAAGCAGAATCATAACTTGGAAGAGACAAAGAATTTGTTAAAAGAAGCGATAGAGCATATGCTGCTTACTGAAAAGGCGTAGCGGTCAGGAAAATTCTAATATTAAAAAGCCCAATTTCTCAGTTAAAATAGAGAAATTGAGCTTTTGTTTATTCTATTATTAAATTTTATACATAAAAAGATTTTGCAGTGTCACAAAGTATAGCGCTTATTCGTTATATAGAGTGAGAGGAGGAATTATATGAAAGTTACAAACAACGATTATGAAAAGATGGAAGAGCTATATGAGTTGTATGAACAAAAGATTTATTATGTAGCGTATTCTATTTTAAATAATATTCAACAGGCTGAAGATGCGGTTCAAGAGACGTTTATTACTCTTTATAAGAACTTGGAAAAGCTCCATAGCTTGGCTACTCAAGAGCTTAAACGCTACATTTTGAGGGTCGCGAAAAACAAGGCGATTGATAGTTACCGGAAAACAAACGACATGAAACATTTTTAGAAGAATACGAAAGAGAATCAACAGAAGCAGTAGATGAAAATATTGAAGAGTGGGAAAAACGTGTAATGTCCGAGGTTCAAATTGATGCATTGTTAAAAGAGTTAAATGAGTCTAATAGACAGGTGTTTAAGTACAAAGTCTTCTATAACTTAACGTATCAAGAAATTTCAAGTGTCATGGGGATAAACGAGGCCAATGTCCGCAAGCAGTTTGAGCGTGCTCGAAAACGAGTCCAAAATATGATAGGAGGTATAAAACATGACGAATTCAAAGAACTCCAAAGAAATATATGAACTTGCTGAAAAAATTGCTTTAGATGATTTTGATAAACTCAAAGAACAACATGAATTTTCACATACATATACGCGCAAAAAGAAGTTGTTTATGGAGGAAATGAAGCTGAAAAATGGACAACCACAGAAAAAGCGTAAAAAACATCGTATGTTAATCGCTGCTGCTTGCTTATTGATTGGTATGCCGACAACCGTTTTTGGTGCAGTAAAAGTCTATAATATGATTGTTCAGAAACAAAATTACGAAGTAAATGTTTCCTTAACAAATAAGGATTCGAAAAAGAGTGATCAGTGGTATAAGTTGAAGATTGGTAAATTGCCAGAAAATATGGAAGCAATTGATGACTCTGCTATGAAATATTCCTTTAAAGATAACTACGCAATGGGTGGATTTTCATTCGTTCTTTGGAGAGTAGGAGGGAATTCAGATTTTCCAACTCTGTACTCGAAAAATTATGAAGAAAAAGAGATAAATGGTAAGAAGGCAGTAATTGTTCATAGACAAAATGGTAATAAAGATTTAATGTTTAATAGAGTAATTTTTCTCTATTTTGAGGAAGAAGGAATTATGTTACAAAGTTATATTGGAAATGATATAAACGAAGAACAAATGATAGATGTGCTAGGGAGCATTTCACTTGAGCCCACGTCAAAAGAAAAGTCATCATATATAAGCGATTATGATAAAAAGTATTTTAGCCAAGAAAGTAAAACAACGAAGGTAATTCCTTTGAAGAAGGATAGCAAACGACTATTTCATATAGGGCAAAAGGTTCCAGCAACGATATCTATGGATAACAGTCAAATTGAATATGTGATAGAAAAAGTTGAAGCCTTTGATTCAATCAAAGATTTTAAACAAGAGAACTTTAATGAAATGGGCTTAGGAATACTAAGCAGGAATCAAGCTTTGGATCAAGCTGGAAAATTGATACCATATAGAAGGGATAAATATAAAATTGGAAATGGTAAAGATTCAATTGATCAATTAGTAGAATCAAAATTAATTCATCCTAAATTTGTCTACCTGACAACAACAGTGAAAAATATAGGTAAACAGGCGACAGAAGAAATCTATATGACTCCATCTATAAAAGTTCTTGAAGATAAAGGAAATGCATGGCAGTATGCTGGGAAAGATGGAATCGCAGAAAAAAATATTATGACGGGCGAAGTTGATTATTTAGAGCCTCATGGAGACGGGAAAAGCTTTTACAATATTGGCAGTATCACACCAGGACAAACGGTGAAAGTTAACTTAGGTTATTTTGTAGATGAGGATAAACTAGATTCAATCTTCCTTGATGCTTTCCATTACAGAGGGAATGGAAGTACTGAAAATATGAATGCATCATATCGTTGGTGGATTGATATTCGTCAATAGTAACAAAGAGACTAAAAAGCTGCTTACATCTAGCAGCTTTTTTCGTCTTCATACATATGTAAAATTTCTTTCGCACGTATACGTAAACCATCTATTAATTCTTTCGGTTCTAACACTTGTGCATCTTTTCCAAGCCTATAAAATAAAGGGGTAATAAAATTAATTTCACCTTTATCAATTGTTGAATGTATATATCCTGTCCCGTCCTCATTTACTACAACGAATTCTTCAAGGTAAGGCACGCTTTTACATTGGCGCACACCTTCTGTCGTTAATAAAACATGTAACTGGATAGGAATGTTTATGACGTTAGAGCTAGAGTCAAACCATTCTTCTAAATTCATGAACGTACTTTCACTTTCTTCTGTTGATAATATAGAAAGAATACGATCAACGCGATACAGTAATACTTTTTTTCTACTGAAGTCATAGGACGGTAAATACCATAGCCCGTCATGAGCATATACACCGATAGGATGAACGTGTTTTGTTTTTAACCCCGATTTAGATTTGTATTGAAAGTGTAAATTTTTATTTTCAATAGCCGCGGTTAACACTTCGTTTAAAAGAGGTGTATCAATTGTGCGCTTCGGATTCCAAAAAGCGATGTAAGAACGTATTTTATCAACTTTCGTTTTTGCATCATGTTGTAGGGAGCTATACAGTTTATGTGTAACGGAATTGATTTCTGTGTTAAAAGGTAAGTCGCGATAGTAACTTAAAGATTGAAAAGCAAAAAAGATAGAGACTGCTTCTTCTTCCGTAAATAAAATAGGCGGAATTACTCTATTCGTTAATACTTTATAGCCGCCGTTACGGCCTTGTTCTGCGTAAATGGGCAACCCCATATCACTTAAATCTAAAATGTATCTATGGACAGTACGAACGGAGATATTAAATTCATCAGCTATTTCTTGCGCTGTAAATGTCTTTTTGGCAGAAGCAAATATAAGAATATCTAATAAGCGTTTAGCTTTTGACAAATGTATCACCTTTTTTCTTTTTAACATGACATAAATTGTCATGTTTTATTGTTAGTATATTGTTTACATCATATGTTATCAAGGTGAGATGCAAGGAGGAAAAGATATGTCACGTGAAATAGTTTTATTTATTGCGGCGAGCTTAGATGGATATATTGCGAAAGAAAATGATGATTTAGAGTGGTTAATGGAAACAAAAGGAGAGGGAGATAACGGTTATACAGAAATGTATGAAACAATTGATACAATAATTATGGGAAAGAAAACGTACGACTATGTAGTAGAGCATACGGAAACATTCCCGTACTTAGATAAATCATGTTATGTTTTTTCTCGTTCAGAAAAAGGTTCAGACGGAAATGTAGAGTTTGTAAATGAAGATGTAGTGGAGTTTACAAAAAGGTTAAAAGCAAAAGAAGGATCTAAAATATGGATGGTTGGTGGAGGAGAGCTACTGAGAGAATTCTTTAAGAATAATCTAATTGATGAATATGTTGTTACGATTACACCGCATATATTAGGTTCTGGAGTTCCGTTATTTCAAGACAAGAACCCAGAAATTAATTTAACTTTGACGGATACGAAACGTTTTGGGCAATTTGTAAATTTATATTATAAAGTAAAATGATAAAGAAACACGACTACTGATGGTAGTCGTGTTTCTTTACAGATGGTAATGAAATGATAAAACAAGATCCATGATCAACTTCACTCGTGACAGTAATCGTCCCGCCGTGTAGCTCTACAATTTCTTTCACGATAGATAGTCCTAAACCAGTTCCACCTGTAGCTCGTGATCTTGCTTTATCGACACGGTAAAAGCGGTCAAAAATGTGAGGGAGGTCTTCAGGTGGAATACCTTCGCCTTCATCTTCAATTGCAATGGAAATATGTTTATGTTCTTCTGTAACAGAAATGTTTATATGAGAATGCTCTTTTGAATGTCTATAAGCGTTATTTAAAATATTCACCACAACTTGTTCGAATCGTTGTTCATCTAAGTTTACTAGCAGTGTAGGAGGACAAGAGAAAGAAACTTTACTGTACCTTTCTTTATACATGGCGTTTACTTTTTCACATATACGCGTAAGGAAGGTGTGTAAATGCACTTCCTTTACTTGAATAGAAAAGTTATGTTGTTCCATTTGTGCAAGTGAAAATAAATCTTGAACTAAGTTTGTAATGTAATCAGACTCATCTTTTATAATTGATAAATATCGCAAACGTTGTTCAGAAGGGGTGCTTTCTTTTAAAGCAATGTCAGCATAACCTCTTACGTATGTTAACGGTGTTCGTAATTCGTGAGCAACACTTGCTAGAAATTCACTTCGCTCTGTTTTCATATAATGCAAATCATTTGCGAGCGTTTGAATAGATGATGCCAGTTCACCAATTTCATCATTACGAGTAGTCGTTAACGAAACGGACAAATCGCCTTTACTCATTTTTTCAGTTGCATGTTTCATGTGTAACAATGGTTTTGTTAATAAACGTGATAATAGGAAAATTGTGATGACTGTGAGTAGAAATGTGATGGCACCAGCAATAATGAATTGTTTCGTTAATCCATTAACTAACTTTTCAATTGATTCTGTTCCAAGAAACATGTACACATAGCCTTCATGTTTTCCATCTACTACAATGGGGCTAACTGTACATATATAATTAGATGTTTTCCAATGATTTTCTATAATCGCTCCATTATGGTCTGTTCGAGTTTGCATTTTACTAATATGATCGTTTATAGTCGTGTTTATTTCGTTAGATTTAGCTAGTATTTCTTTATTTGCATTTGTAATAACGACAGTTGTTTCAGCTTCAGATTCCATTAATGCTACGTGAGAGATGGTTTGCTCATCGTAATATTTTTCAAGTACATCTCGATGACTATTTCCTCGCTTTAATAAAGCTGTCATTTCTTCATTTACTCTAGTGTTTACAAGACTATAATAGAGCAAAATAAAGAGAACACTTTCAATTAAAAGTGTAACAATTAAAAAATAAAATCCGAATTGAATTGAAATTCGTTTCATCGTTTTGCCCCTTACTGTTCAGTATCAATCCATCGATAACCTATTCCATACACGGTTTTTAAATGATGATCAATAGGAAAATTTGCTTTTCGCAATTTATCACGTAAATTACGAATATGTGAATCGACTGTGCGATCTTCTGTATTTGTGTTTAATCCCCAAATTCGTTCGATGAGCTGATCACGGTTTAATACGTAGTTCACATGGCGTAAAAATAATCCGAGTAAAGAAAATTCAATTGGTGTGAGAAGGAGTTCTTCATTATGGACAGAAACGAAGTGTTTTGTTTCATCCCATACAATACCGTGATATTGGATTTGTTTATGTTCATTTGTACGTCTTAAAACGGCTTCAATTCTTGCGAAAAGTTCTTCTTCATGGAAAGGTTTCGTTACGTAATCATCGGCTCCAATTTTTAATCCTTGAACGACATCTACTGTTTGATCACGAGCTGTAACCATAATAATAGGAATGTTACTAAAAGATCGGATTTTTTTGCACGTTTCCCATCCGTCCATCTTTGGCATCATAATATCGAGTAAAACAAATTTAAAGTTTCGATTTTCTATATGTAAAATAGCTTCTTCTCCTGAAGTCGCACATACGCAGTTATATCCAATTGGTGTAAGATAAAGCGTTAATAATTCAAGCATTCTCGGTTCATCGTCTACGAGCAGTATATCAATCATAGAGAGCCCTCCATATTTATAATCGTTACTTAAAGTGTAATGCAAAATCATGAAGAAATGGTGCAGATTATGATGTGTCTGCATAATTTCTTCAGAATTGCTTGTTATTGTGGAGTTGAAATTACATTTTAGGTAATCATATTGGCTCAAAAATGATTAATACGGAGGCGGTATAGTGAAAAAAATGACCCGAATTTTTGGGATAACAATAATTACAGCAGTTGGTCTTGCTGCATGCGGACAAACGAATACAGACCATAAAAACCATGAATCTACAAAAGAGAAGAAAACAGAACAAAAGGAAATGAAAATGAATCAGGAGGTAACGGCGCCAAAAGAAATGAACCAAGGTGCATCTAATGATTTATTAACGACAAGTTTAAAAAATGTAACGAGATTAAACACAAATGATCCTTCGCAAATGGCAGTATTAACTTCGCAAACGATATGGCCAGCAACTCATAAGGAGAACCAGCCAGGTGCTGTTATTTTAGTACCAGCAAGCGAGTGGCAATTAGGTATTGCGAGTGCAGATCTTATTCATCATCCGAATAACGGGCCGATTTTATTTATAGAAAAAGAAAAGATACCGGAAATGACGTTAAAAGAAATAAAACGATTAAATCCAATCGGAACGAAAGATGGAACACAAATTATGGTGATGGGAGATGTAGGTACTAGCGCGCTTGAACAATTAAAAGGTTATAAAGTAAAACAAATAAAAGAAACGGACCCAGCTATATTTGCGAAGGATGTTGATAAGGAGTATGCCGATATAACAGGAAGCTACCCAAATAGTGTTATTATCGGTTCGTCTGCAGAAGAAGGACGTTTATATACAACCCCCGCTGTAAATTGGATTTCTCATATGCCGGAACCACTACTCTATACAGAAAAGAATAAAGTGCCAGAAGCGACAATAGAGGCACTAAAAATGAGAAAAGATAAAGCAAATATATATGTATTAGGGCCAGAAAAAATTGTTTCAAAAGAAGTAGAAAAAGAGCTAAGCAAATACGGGAAAGTAACGCGTATTAGTGGAGAGACCCCTACAGAAAACTCGATTGCGTTCGCTAAATTTAAAGATGAAAAAACAAAATTTGGCTGGGGATTCACAAAACCTGGTCACGGTTTATCATTTGTTTCAAGTAAAACACCAGATTTAGCAGTTGCTGGGGCACCTTTTTCACATATGGGTAAACATGCACCTGTTGTATTATTAGAAGAAGGTAAAGCTTCACAACCAGTGTATGACTTCCTTGCAAGCATTCAGCCGAAGTTTAAAGATGATCCAACACTTGGACCATATAATCACGGTTTCTTATTAGGAAGTACGAGTGATATTTCATTTGAAACACAAGGAATACTAGATGAGAGGTTAGAAATTGTTCAGGAAAGTGGTCAAGGACACGGTGGACATTAATGAAATGAAAAAAGATGCTACTAAGGTAGTGTCTTTTTCTTTAGGAAACTTTTACATAGCAAAAAATCTTCTACTCGTTATATAATAGCTTTCGTGCAGTCGGCTAGATTTTCTTATGGAGAAAATCAAATTATAAAGGAGTAGAGGAGTGGTATTTTGTTTCAAACGATAAAAAATGACTGGTTTTCTAATGTGAGAGGGGACGTGTTATCAGGAATTGTCGTTGCTTTAGCGTTAATCCCTGAAGCGATAGCCTTCTCTGTTATTGCAGGCGTGGATCCGACAGTTGGACTATACGCAGCCTTTTGTATTGCAGTTACCATTTCATTTGTTGGCGGGAGAACTGGAATGATTTCAGCTGCAACAGGTGCAATGGCATTATTAATGGTAACGCTTGTTAAAGATCATGGTTTGCAATATTTATTTGCTACAACAATATTAACAGGTATTGTCCAAATTATTTTTGGCGTGTTCAAACTGAGCTCATTTATGAAGTTTGTTCCGAAATCTGTTATGAGTGGTTTTTTAAATTCACTTGGAATTTTAGTTTTTACAGCGCAATTGCCACATTTTAAAAATGCAACTTGGCAAATGTATGCACTCGTTGTATTAGGACTTGCAATTATATATTTATTTCCACGTATTACAACGGTTGTACCTTCTACGCTTATTTCAATTATTATTGTGACGAGTATTGCACTTATGAGCGGATTACAGTTGAAAACAGTAGGAGATATGGGAAGCCTGCCGAAAGAATTACCGTTCTTTAGTATTCCTGACGTGCCTTTTACACTTGAGACATTAGGGATTATTTTACCGTATGCAGTTATGCTTGCAATTATCGGTTTACTAGAATCATTATTAACAGCTTCAGTTTTAGATGATATGACGCATACGGAAAGTAATAAGCATAAAGAGGCACGCGGACAAGGGATCGCAAACATTGTTGCTGGTTTCTTCGGAGGAATGGCAGGTTGTGCAATGATCGGTCAATCTGTTATTAATATTAAATCAGGTGGACGAGGTCGCCTATCAACATTTGTAGCGGGCGGATTTTTAATCGTATTACTATTCGTTTTAGGAGATTATGTCGTTCATATTCCGATGGCAGCTTTAGTTGCAGTTATGATTATGGTTTCAATCGGAACGTTTGATTGGAACTCTGTAACAACAATTCATAAAGTACCAAAAGGAAACTCATTTGTTATGATCGTAACAGTTGTGATTGTCCTAATTACACATAATTTAGCATTAGGTGTAATTATCGGAACAGTAATTAGTGCGGTTTTATTTGCATTCAATATGGCAAAGATTCACGTGAAACATTTATATATTGAAAATAAGAAAATATACGAAATTCACGGTCAACTTTTCTTTGCATCTACAGCCGATTTCATAACTAATTTTTCATTTAATGAAGATGTAAAAGAAATTGAAATGAATTTTACTCATGCGCACGTATGGGATGATTCAGCAGTGGCATCAATTGATAAAGTTATCATGAAGTATGAACAAAGTGGTGTGAAAGTAAGTATAACAGGATTAAATGAACGTAGCTCAAAACTTGTTGCAAATTTAGCTACTTATAATAAAAGAATTGCTAGTTAAAAGCCTCCTTTTTTGTACTGACCCCTGTCAAGTAGACAGTAATTAAAACGCATAGTTAAGAAGCCTGAGTTCGATATTCGTATGGACTCAGGTTCTTTAATTTTTTCTGAAAACGATG
>NZ_JAKUFX010000050.1:0-36445 GCF_022663635.1 Bacillus cereus group sp. BfR-BA-01356
GGGTTTATTTGAGATGCTTATTTTTAAGAGTATGCTTTTATTTTAGGAATGTTTTGATCCGATGAGTCGAAAGCTCAGGTTGTGCTCACTCTTAAGTTGATGGGCATGGGTCCACTGGAGCAAGGGATTAGTTTGAACGAGGGAAGTATTACTGGTGTAGTGAATGTAGAGGATTTTGAGGGACCTTTACAAGGGAAATCATTTGTACATTTACTTCAAGAAATTATTCAAGCAAATGTATATGTTAATGTCCATACGAAATCACAAAAAAGAGGAGAAATAAGAGGGCGAGTTAGAAAAGTAAAGAAGTAGAGGAAAAGGCTGTCCATATGTTGGAACAGCCTTTTCTCATTATATAAGGTGCTAGTTTTAGCGATTATTGTCGGTAAATCGATATGTTTTGAAAATCGCTGATATAATCTGAGTTGCGCCGATATAACTCACGTTACGGTCGATATTTTTAAAAACGGCCTCAATTAATTTTTAACAGGCTGATTTTTAATAAAGAAGTCCATAACGTAAAATACTTCGTCATCAGGTATTTGTATTTCAAATGTATTTTCAATTGGTTGCAATGCTTTTTTTACTTTCATATACATCCAGTATTCATCTTGTCTCCTTTTCTCCTTATCAGGATGAGGAAGAAGGCTTTCTCCTTTTTGGAGACGGTCAACCATACAGCTCATATGCAGAATAACACCCATTAAGCTATCAGGAGTTAGCTGTAAGGAAATTAATTCTTGGATTGTATTTAATGCGTAACGAATTGTTTTAATCAGTAATGCCCCATCGTTACGTTGCATTTGTTGTTCAAGAATATCCGCCATTTTTGCATATGTTTCTTCATACGTAATTAATTCTTGAATGGGCTGAATCGCTGTGTAGTTTACGATGTCTTGGAAATGATATGTTAAGCACGGCACTTGCACATCGAAATTCGTGACGATACAAATGATGTTACGCTCTTTTTTTATGTTCTCGATCATTTTCGTTAAATCTTTTTCATGGACGATACTAATCGGAATAATTTCAATTAAGTCTTTATCAAATCGTAAATAGTTCTCTAACATTTTTTGAATAGCTAAAGCACTTCCTTCACCAGTTAAACAAGCTGTTAAAATAACAGATTTCATTGGAGAGAGAGGTTTTTTCTTTTCTTCTTGTACGTTTAAGTAAAATGGTGTTAAATTTTTTACTGTTTCATACAGCGCATCTAATGAATAACCGAGCTGAGCTTTTCGAGCTGCTTCTAGTGCATGTGGTGTGCTCGTCATCGAGAGAACACGTACAGGGATTTTGAACTCCGTTTCTAATATGTCACCGATATAAGCAAGTGACCCCATATCGACAAGTAAGAGAAGCCCATTTACATTTTGTAGTGTTTTCATATACACTTTCACACGTTCCAAGAAATCTTTCGGTGATTCGTGTAACGGCATATCAATACCGGTTACTTCCTCAATGCCGAGAAGTTCGTTTGCAACGTTTGCCATTTCAGTTGCGATGCCATTACCGTGTGCTAATATTAATACTTTTACTTCTGTTTGTGAGGCAGGAATTGGATCAACAACGAAGAACATTGTTAAAAAGCCAGCTTCATCAATAGGCATTGTTATTTGTAATTCTTCCTCCAGTAGTTGAATGCATTGCATGGCTACGGAAAAAGCTTCTTTATATTTCGTACGAATTTGATTTAATTGTGGGTGATGTATTTGTTTTCCGCTTTGTAAACGTTGTAGAGTTGTCTGTACATGTAAACTTAAAGCGAGAAATACTTTTTCATCAAACGTCTTAGATAAATGCTTTTCAGCAAGTTCCGCTATTTTTTCACATACGGAAACGATATTACGATCCACAATTTTAAAAACATTTTCATGGCTTGTTTTTTTGGATATTTGGTTAAAATATTGTACGAAAAAGCTTTGAACATCATTTTCTATTAGTAATTCTAATTCTTCCTCTTCAATACCACGTGCTTGAAGTTCTTCGTATTTATAGTCAATATAATCGTAAATAGAAGAGCGTTTTTCATCTTCTGTTTTATGATTACTCCAACCTTCCTCACCTGTAAATACAAATGTTTCATTTGGTATTTGGTATAAGTGACGGCTCTTTCTTTCAATGAACAACCCTTCTTTCATATACCAAGGTAAATCTGTACTTGAAACATAGACAGAATCACGTTTCTTTGTGACCAAATCAGAATAGGCTTTCGCACATGCAATTTGAACATCTGTTTTTAATTGACCGATGTTATTGGGACAATTGTAAAAGACGAAAGCACGCATTGCATTTGGGCTAACGTGAATGTCTTTTCGCAGACGAATTGCTTCATTTGTGAAAAATAGCTGTAGTAAAGCAAAGCGCTCTTTATGTGTACGCTCACGAAGTGGTGGCAGCGTAACAGTCATCGGTATACGTCTTGTAAATGTTTTTAATAAAAATGAATTTGGTTCTTCTGTTGTTGCAGTAATGATTAATACTTGTGCTTTACGTTCGTTCTCTGTTTCTCCAAGGCGGCGGTATACTCCGCGGTCAATAAAGGTGAAAAGCATTTCTTGTCCCTCTGGAGGCAGGCGATGTACTTCATCTAAGAAAAGAATTCCTTCATGTGCTTTTTCAATTAACCCTTTTTGATCACTTGCTCCTGTATAAGCTCCTTTTTTAATCCCAAATAATTGCCCGAGTAGTAACTGGGGATTATTTGCATAATCAGCACAGTTAAAGACGATAAATGGTGCATCTTTGGGAAGCTGTTCAACTTCAATTGCATATTCGTGCATTAAAGAAGCAAACATAGACTTTCCGACCCCTGTTTCTCCCAGTAGTAAAGTATGCATACCGTTTGGAGGATAGAGAATAGAAGCTTTCGCTTTTTCAATTGCAATTTTAAGGCTCGTATTTTCAATTGCAAATGTATCCAATGAAGTTATATCTTTTGAATGCGTTTCCAACGAAGTGTTCGTTTCTATGTAAAAACGAACAGGTCGCGTATTTGTTTTTAATAAACGTTTATCTTTTACAAGTTTGTTTAAATCGCTACTTACATTGGCGCGATCTAGTTGCAGAAATGTAGCGAGTTCTGATGCGGTTACACCTTCTGTATAATTGCCTTTTTGTATTGCGTTAAAAATGAGATCTATTCGTTTCATTTCTATTCACCTCGAAACTTCATCACTATTTAAAATTTTACACAAAAATGGGAAGGGTGGGAAGAGAAAAATAAAACAGCTTTAGCACATAGGCACTAAAGCTGTTACAATCTTGTGTCTTTCCAAAAATTTACCTTGAGATGAGAAGAAGGATTATAGGGAAGAAGTTTGTATCCTTGTGACTGTAAGTAATCAATTACTTTTGGCAGTATTTGTACGGTTACACTCGAATCATGCATTAAAATGACTTCGACTTGTTCATCACTTTGATTACGTACTCTTTCGAGTATGGCAGAAGGATTGTCATAGCTTTTCCAGTCGTATGTATCGATCGTCCAATCCCACATTTTATACTGGGCCGATACAAGTGCGTCACGGTAATTCTTCTTTAAATAAGGCATACTACCATATGGAACGCGAACGAGATGTGTATTTAATTTCGTAACTTGCTGGACAATGCTTTGTGTTTGCTCCATTTCTGCAATTAAAGTGGAAGGGTCACCAGTGTAAAGGCGTTTTACATCATGTGACATACTGTGAAGTCCGATATAATGTCCGTCTTTAATTAATCGTTGCATTGTCTTTTTATAATGTGGTACTTTTCCACCAATAACAAAGAAAGTTGCTTTTCCGTTCTTTTCTTTTAAGATGTTTAAAATTTGTGTAGTATATTTGTTTGGTCCGTCATCAAATGTTAAGTACGCAATTTTTTGTGTAGGAGAAGTTGTTTCAGTATTTGGATGATATTCAGCAGGAATAACAGTTGTTGCTTCAGTATTAGATGATACGTACATAGTAATCGTTAAAAATAAAATAATACATTGAAATACTCGCTTGATCATAACATTCACCCTCAGTTTGACAATCAAGATGTAAAAAAGAAAACTTGATACTTTTCTTATTATGTATATCTTTCTCCAATAGAGGAACTCTCAAACAATCTATATTTTGGAAATATAAAATGAGAATAAAAAATAGCATCCTCTTATAAGAAAGAGGATGCTATTTGAATATTTCATAATTGAAAAGGCTATACTACAATTAGTCTTCGCGTTTTTTCACTTTTTTATAAAAGGAAATGATTGGTTTGTAGCGTTCATGTACAAGCCCGATTATTTCAGCGATGATTTCTGTGAAGAAAATCAAAGCGAAAAGAAGAATAATGGATAACCATAACGTTGCAGTAGTAAAAATAATGGCATTTACACTAAAGAAAATACCGAATGCGTATATAATTAGTACCGTTTTGCGATGAGAGAATCCCATTGCAAGTAAGCGGTGATGTAAATGCGATTTATCTGGTGCTGAAATAGGTTTTTTATTTACGATACGACGGATGATTGCAAATATCGTATCAAATATAGGTACACCTAAAATGATAATTGGAACGATAAAACTGAATAACGTTACACTTTTGTATAATCCAAGTAACGATATAACAGAAATACAGTATCCTAAAAATAGTGCTCCTGTATCTCCCATGAAAATTTTTGCTGGATGGAAGTTGTAGAATAAAAATCCAATTGTACTTGCTAATATAATTAATGCAAGTGGCAAGATAATAGCTGTTCCAGTACCCCATGGGCTAGTGAAGGCCATATATGCTAGCGTTGCAAGTACGATAGATGAAATCCCAGCAGATAATCCATCTAAGCCGTCAATTAAGTTGATTGCATTCGTAATACCTACAAGCCAAAATACTGTAATTGGATAAGCAAGCCATCCAAGTTCAGTATCCCCAATGAATGGGATATATAATACTTGCACTAATAATCCACTTTTTACAATCATAATGGCAACTAACAGTTGTCCACCGAATTTTACTCTCGCAGATAACTCGTACATATCATCTAAAATTCCGATGATTACAATGATAATTGCACCTAGCGTTATCGATAACATTCTTTGCTCATATAAGCCACCGACAACAAATCCTACAGCTACACCAATAAATATTGCTAACCCGCCAAGACGTGGCATAATCTTTTGGTGCACTTTACGTGCGTTTGGCTTATCTGTCGCTCCTATTTTAAAAGCTAATTTAATAACTAAAGGAGTAACGACAAGTACAGTGATGAAAGATGCCAAAATGGCATAAATCACTTGTGAGTCCATTAATACCCCACCCTTTATAGTCTAACGTAATTTTTTTTTTGAAAATATATTTATCTGAAAATTATGATGTTTGTTTACAGGCTCATAACATATGGTATCACAAAAAGATTAGAATTCAATCTTTTTTTCTTTTTACGGTTAATGGAAGCGAATAAAATATATGACAATTGTATATAGAATGTTGAATCATATAAGAAGGTTAATCGTACTGGACTTCGGAATGTGACATTTTCTCTTTTTCTTCGATAGTGAATACTTTTATTTCAGTATTATAAGTGTTGCACGTAGAAATGAGTAAGTCTCGTGTTAAAATGTGGGAATTTATCACGCGTGACCTGGCAGCCTCATTCTCACTGATTAAGTTTTACTTTATAGTGCATTTAATTTTACAAAAACTTTAAAAAAAGTAAGGGAAGTAATTCATATAATGAAAAAGGAAAAGGGTTTTCTCATTTTTAACGTGAGAGGGGGAAGCGCAGGGAGAGTTCTATAGGTCATATCTTTTCTATTGTAAATTCCTGTGCGAAAAGGAAATGAAAATTACGATAGTAGGTACTGGATATGTTGGGTTGATTACAGGAGTAGGATTGGCAAAATTAGGGCATTCAGTTACATGTTTTGATATAGATAATGAAAAAATTGAACGGATAAAACAAGGGGATTTACCTATTTATGAGGTTAGATTACATGAATTAATAAATTATGCATATGAGAATAATGCTTTAACTTTTACATCAAATAAAGAAGAGGCATTTGATGATGTAGAGTTTATATTTATTGCAGTTGGAACACCGCCTTTATTAGATGGGACGGCAGATTTAACGTATATTCAGAGTGCTTGTAACGATATTGGATTATATGCGACGAACGATATTATTGTTGTTACGAAAAGTACAGTTCCAGTAGGTACAAATGATGTAATGAAGGGATGGATTGAGGAGAAGTTAAAAGGGAGGCATACAGTACATATCGTATCGAATCCAGAGTTTTTGCGTGAAGGTTCAGGTATTTATGATTTCTTTCATGGAGATCGTATTGTAATTGGAGCGGATAGTGAGGAAGTAGCAAGAAGAGTAGAGAGTTTGTATAGTGAATTATGTTTAGAAACGTATGTTACAGATATTAAAAGTGCAGAGATGATTAAATACGCGTCGAATGCCTTTTTAGCTACAAAGATTAGTTTCATTAATGAAATTTCAAATATATGTGAGAAGGTAGGCGCGAATGTATTGGATGTTGCCAAAGGGATGGGAATGGATAAGAGAATTGGTGCATCTTTTTTAAATGCGGGCATTGGCTACGGAGGTTCGTGTTTTCCGAAAGATACGAAAGCACTGGTACAAATTGCGGGAAATGTTGCTCATGATTTTCGTTTGTTAAAAGCGGTTATTGAAGTAAATAATAAGCAGCAGCTGCTATTGATTGAAAAAGCCAAAAAAGTTATGAATATGAATAAAAAGCGGATTGCAGTTCTTGGCGCATCCTTTAAACCGAATACGGATGATATTAGAGAAGCATCATCTCTTATTATAATAGAAGCATTACTTAATATAGGTGCAGATATTGCTCTTTACGACCCAAAAGCAATTCAATATGTGAAAAATATATTTGGAGATGCTATACAATATAGTAGATGTATAGATGAATCGATTAGAGATGCGAGTGCGGCTTTTATCGTAACAGAATGGAAAGATATTCAAGCATATCCGTTAGAAAAGTACGTACAACTTATGAGGGAGCCTATTTTATTTGATGGGAGAAATTGTTATACTGATGAAGATGTTAAGAAACAAAAGATAGATTATTACTCGGTGGGAAGAAAAAGTATTTGTAATAGAAAAGTTTCTGTTATGCGTTAAAAAGGAAAGTACTCATGCATATTTTTATATGTCATAATAGAAGCTGTAATTAGTGAAAGAAAAGAGGCAATCACATGACTGAACGTTTAAAAGTAATGACAATTTTCGGGACACGTCCAGAAGCAATTAAAATGGCACCTCTTGTATTAGAGTTGCAAAAACACCCAGAAAAAATTGAATCGATTGTGACTGTAACAGCACAACATCGCCAAATGTTAGATCAAGTATTAAGTATCTTTGGAATTACGCCAGATTTCGATTTAAACATCATGAAAGACCGCCAAACTTTAATTGATGTTACAACGCGTGGTTTAGAAGGTTTGGATAAAGTAATGAAAGAAGCGAAGCCGGATATTGTACTTGTACATGGTGATACAACAACAACATTTATTGCAAGCTTAGCTGCTTTTTATAATCAAATTCCAGTAGGTCATGTTGAGGCGGGCCTTCGTACGTGGGATAAGTATTCTCCATATCCAGAAGAGATGAATCGTCAATTAACAGGTGTAATGGCGGATCTTCATTTCTCACCAACAGCAAAATCAGCAACGAACTTACAGAAGGAAAATAAAGATGAGTCACGTATTTTCATTACAGGAAATACAGCGATTGACGCGTTACAAACGACTGTAAAAGAAACATATAGTCATCCTGTACTAGAGAAACTTGGAAATGATCGTCTTGTACTTATGACAGCTCACCGCCGTGAAAACTTAGGTGAACCGATGCGTAATATGTTCCGTGCAATTAAGCGTCTTGTTGATAAGCATGAAGATGTACAAGTTGTGTACCCTGTTCATATGAACCCTGTTGTTCGTGAAATAGCAAATGAAATTTTAGGTGAACATAACCGTATTCATTTAATTGAGCCGCTAGATGTAATTGATTTCCACAATGTTGCAGCTCGTTCATACTTAATGTTAACGGATTCTGGTGGTGTACAAGAAGAAGCTCCATCACTTGGGGTACCAGTTCTTGTTCTTCGTGATACAACAGAGCGTCCTGAAGGTATTGAAGCAGGTACGCTGAAATTAGCAGGAACAGACGAAGAGACAATCTTTGGTCTTGCAGATGAGTTGTTATCAGATAAAGAAGCTCATGATAAGATGGCGAAAGCATCTAACCCTTACGGTGATGGTCGTGCATCAGAGCGTATTGTAGAAGCGATTTTACAACACTTTAATAAGTAAATAAAAAAAGGCCCAATCGGATAGATTGGGCCTTTTTTTACGGCTGATTGCGCATAATCCACTCTGCATGAGCATTTGTAGAAGGTGGCGGATCAGTTGGTGTGTTATTTTGGTTTGTCTCTTTTTTTGTTTGTTCGTTAGAGGTAGAACTTGAATTTGAATCAGGATTTGAGTTGTTTTTTGTAGTTGGTTTTTTTGCTTTTTCTCCTAATTCTTTTTCAATTTCGTTACGCACCGTTTCTACACTGATTGGATCTGGAAGGAAGTAATAAATACCGCCTATCTTTTTGTCTTCGCCTTCAAGCTTTAACGTTTGCATTGTAGAAGGATCAAATCCAGAAAGTTTATTGTAAAGAGCAAGTCCGTCTGAAATAGGAATGTCGGTTTTTATATATTTTCCAACGACAGCTGTTAAATCTTTAATTTTAAATACAGTAGAGGTGGAGTTTAGTTTATGAGCAACAGCGGCCAGTAATTGTCTTTGTCTAGCAGCTCGACCATAATCGCCATTTGGATCTTGCTTTCGCATACGGACGTAAGCAAGTGCTTCTTCACCGTTTAAGTTTTGCTGTCCTTGCTTAAATTGAATTTTTTTGTAGTAATCCACGTCAGAGCGCTCCCAGAAATCGAAGGGTACGTCAACGGTAACGCCGCCAACAGCATCAACGATACCTTTAAAGCCTTGGAAATCAATTTTCAGATAATGGTCTACAGGAACTTTTAGAAAGCCTTCGACAGTTTTGATTGCCATTTCTTCTCCGCCGTAAGCATGGGCAGCGTTAATTTTGTCTTCCTTATTTTTGCCAACAATTTTAACTCGAGAATCACGAGGAATACTCATAAGTGAAATCTTTTGCGTTTTTGGATTGACTGTTGCAAACATTAATGAGTCTGTACGACCATTTTGACCATCTGTCGCATAATCTTCTATACCCATAATGAGAATTGTAAAAGGTTCTTTTGTAATTTCTACATCTTTGTTTCTTAAATCTGATTTTTCACGAGTAAAACCACTATACATCCCCATAAGAGAAGAGTAAGAATTTAACACATAAACTCCTATGCTGCCAAATAAAAATGCGAAAATAAGGAAGAAGAAAAGTTTCCTTCTTCGCTTCTTTTTTATTCTGCTATTTTGGAGATGATAATAACGTTCTTCCATATATAATCTCCTTAGTTCGTTAGTTCATTTGTAGGGAAGTAATTCACTACATTAATCTTTGAAGGTGATAAATTGGTTATGCTTAGATAACATCTTGTTCTAAGTACAACATATCTCCTTCTGTAATTGTACATTTCCCGTTTGTTAATTCAATCATCCAATCTGTAAATGCTTGTTTGCGGTCTTCTTCTACATACGTATCAAATGTGACATTTTCTAGATAATGTATATCTTTAATGGCATATTTTGAATTGCGTAATTCATTTTCCACTTTGCCAAGTAATGTGTAATCAATCTCGGTTTGCATCACACGCATTAGTTTTCGCTGGACAACACCGACATGATTAATGCCTTCGCTTGTACACTTTCCATATGCACGAATTAATCCACCTGCACCAAGTTTAATGCCACCAAAATAGCGTGTTACGACAACGACGGTATCTTTTAGTCCACGTTTTTTAAGTACTTCCAGCATTGGTACGCCAGCTGTACCGCTAGGCTCACCGTCATCATTTGCTTTTTGAATATGATCTTGTTCGCCAATTAAATAAGCGGAACAATTATGTGTTGCATTCCAATGTTGTTTTTTTATTTTTTGTATAAATTCTTGAGCCTCTTCCTCAGTCGTTGCTCGGCTAATATAACAAATAAATCTTGATTTTTGAATGACGATTTCGTGTTCGCCGTAGTCTTTGATTGTTAAATATTGTAATAGCACTTGTGTACGCCCCTATCTATCAAAATGACTAGTACTTTCCATTTTAAAAGCGAGCCTTTTTATATTCAAACATTTTTTCTAAATATGCTGAAGTTTTTGGTGAGTATTTTATCTTTTTGTTGTAATTTGTCGAGATGGTAGGTATAATTTCAACCGGCATTTTCATGTATGGATGCACCATTTGTAGTTTTCGTGTAAAATTAGGAAATAAAACTTTTTATAAGGCAGGTACGAAAATGAAAATAGCTATTGTTACTGATAGTACGGCATATATACCGAAGCAAATTCGTGATGAACTCAATATATATATGATTCCATTAAACGTTGTGTTTGGAACAGAATCTTATCAAGAAGAAGCTGAAATTTCAGCAGATGATTTTTATGTGAAAGTACGTGAACAAGAGGAACTTCCAAAAACTTCTCAACCAGCAATCGGAAAGTTTGTTGAGCTATATGAAGAACTAGCTAAAGATTATGATGCAGTTATTAGTATTCACCTATCAAGTGGAATTAGTGGTACATATCAAACATCAACGACAGCTGGACAGATGGTAGAGGGTATTGATGTATACACGTATGACTCTGAAATTAGTTGTGAAGTACAAGGATTTTATGTGCGTGAAGGTGCAAAGTTAGCAAGTGAAGGAAAGAACCCAAAAGAGATTATCGCTCGTTTTGATGAAATGAAGAAAACGATGGACGCCTATTTTGTAGTTGATGATTTACATCATTTACAACGTGGTGGTCGATTGAATAGCGCGCAAGCTTTCATCGGCAGTCTGTTACAAGTGAAGCCAGTTCTATATTTTAGAGATAAAATCATTATTCCGTTTGAAAAGATTCGTACACGTAAAAAAGCATTAAAACGTATCATTGAAATTTTTGATGAGCAAGCAAGTAAAGGTGTACCTATGGAAGCAGTTATCATTCATGCGCAACGTGAAGAAGAAGCGAATGAATGGAAGAAAGAATTAGAAGCAAAATATCCTCACGTCACAATTCGTACAGGTTATTTTGGAGCTGTAATTGGTACGCACTTAGGTGAAGGTGCATTAGGTCTTGGATGGTATACGAAGTAATAAAGATATAAAAAGCTCTCTTTTTAAGAGGGTTTTTTTACGGGTATGTTACGTTTAGTTGACAAGTTAATATTTGGAAATGGTAAAATGTACGTAAAATAAAATAATGAGGAAAGTTTTATAACTTACTTTTTACAAGAAACTATATTATAATAGAAGAGAGGTGAAACATATGGAGCATAATTCTTGTTTATGTCCAAAGTTTGAGTCAGCTTTTACTCTGCTTAGTAAGAAGTGGACTGGCTTAATTATTAAATCTTTGCTTGAAGAGTCGAAACGTTTTAGAGAAATCGCAGATATTATCCCAAATATGAGCGATCGTATGTTGTCAGAGCGTTTGAAGGAATTGGAAAGCGAGGGCATTGTAGTTCGTAATGTCTATCCAGAAGTACCAGTTCGAATCGAGTATGGCTTAACTGACAAGGGAAAAGCGTTAGAAAGTGTTATGGATGAGGTCCAAAATTGGGCTGAGAAATGGATGAAGTAGCATTTCATTTGTATTCGTATATTTAATAAAACGTAAGGGATTCCTTACGTTTTTTCTTTGTTTATAGAAGTGAGAAAAGTATATAAATTTCTACACATACATACAAAAATATACGCATTTTGCGCTAGAGCTACATATAATATTACATTTGTTTTACAAAAACGTAACATTAGCAAAAAAAATCCCGAATTATGGTATAAATTTTATAGGTTATATACGGAAAAAGAAAAAAGAAAGCGGTGTAAAAAATAAAATGAAAAAGCTAAAAATGGCATCTTGTGCATTAGTTGCAGGGTTAATGTTTTCTGGGCTAACACCAAATGTATTTGCAGAAGATAAAATTTCTGACGTGAAATCACAAATTAATACACAAAATGACACTTTACATAAACAACAACAAGAACGTGATGAATTACAAAAGCAAATGAATGACTTAAACAAAACAATTCAAGGTTTAGATAAATCTGTTCAAGAGAATGCTGCAAAGCTTGATGAAACAATGAAAAAAGTTTCTGATACTGAGCAATTAATTGAAAAGAAAAATAAAGATATTGCAGAATTACAAACAAAGATTGCAAAACGTGAAGAGCTATTAAGAAAGCGTTTAGTTGCACTTCAAGAACAACCAAATACGAACGTTGTAACAGAAGTTCTTGTAAACTCTAAAAACATTGCAGATTTAGTTGATCGTTTAACTTCTGTTTCTAAAATTCTTGAGTCTGATGAAGATATCATGAAAACACAACAAGAAGATCAAGCTAGTGTGAAAAAAGATGTTGCAACGGTAAAAGAGAAACAAAAAGAATTAAAAGAAGCACAAGCTCAAATTGAAACTGCTAAGAAAGATCTTGACGCTGAAAAAGCGAAAAAAGAAACTGCAGTAAATGATTTAAGCGGTAAAATGGAAACAGTTGTAACTACAATGACAAGTACGGAAAGCCAATTAAAAGAGCTTGAACAACAGGCATTAAAATTACAACAAATTGCTGAAAAAGAAGCGCAAGAAAAAGCTGCACAAGAAGCTGCTGCTCAAAAGCAAGCAGAGCGAGCTGCTAAAGACGCGCAAGCTCAGCCAGCACAGCAACCAGCGGCGGCTCAACCAGCACAAACGCAAGCTCAACCAGCAGCTCCAGCAAATAATGCTGTACAAGCTCCAAAAGAAGAGTCTAAAAAAGAAGAACCTAAAAAAGAAGAAGCGAAAAAACCAGCACCAGTAGTAACAAATGATGGTGGCGGAAGACAAGATGTTGTTGAAAAAGCTAAAGGCTTAGTAGGTCTAAAATACGTATGGGGTAGTGCGTCAATTTCAAACGGTGGTTTTGACTGCAGTGGTTTAATCTCTTACGTTTACGGTTTAGGTCGTCAAGATACTAGAAGTCTATGGAGTTCTGTACAAAGAATCAGCCCATCTGAAGCAAAACCAGGAGACCTTATCTTCTTACAAGGCACATATAGAGCGGGCGTATCTCACGTTGGAATTTACATTGGTGGCGGTCAAATGATTCATGCTGCTGATGAGTCAACAGGCGTTGCTTATGGTAGCGTAAATAGCTCTTACAACCAAAAACATTTCTTAGGTTACGGAAGATTATAGAATTATAATTCAATAAAAAAAGTGTATAAAGTCGATAGCTTACTATTTTATAAGTAGGTTATCGGCTTTTTTGAGTTTTTACGAGATGATGAGAAAGGTTTATAGTAGTGCTGGAGGTGATTGTTGATGGTAGCGGGGAAACAGTTGCTATTAGACGAACTTTCTTCAGATTTACAGAGGGAATTAAATGATTTGAAAAAGAAGGGAGAGGTCGTCTGTGTACAAGGTGTAAAAAAGAAGGCTTCTAAATATGTATGTCAGCGCTGTGGAAATATAGAACAGCGGCTATTTGCGTCGTTTTTATGTAAAAGATGCAGTAAAGTGTGCACATATTGCCGGAAGTGTATAACGATGGGGAGGGTAAGTGAATGTGCTTTACTTGTTCGCGGGATTGCTGAAAGAAAGAGAGAAAAGAATTTAAACTTGTTACGGTGGAGCGGAACGTTGTCTACTGGTCAGAATTTGGCGGCGCAAGGAGTTATAGAGGCTATTAAGCGAAAAGAATCATTTTTTATTTGGGCTGTATGCGGGGCTGGGAAAACAGAGATGTTGTTTTACGGTATTAACGAAGCGCTTCAAAAAGGAGAAAGAGTTTGTATCGCAACGCCGAGAACGGATGTTGTTCTGGAATTAGCACCGAGATTACAAGAAGTATTTCCATATATAAAGGTAGCGGCTTTATATGGAGGGAGTGTGGATAAAGAAAAAGATGCAGTACTAGTCGTTGCAACCACGCATCAATTATTGCGTTATTATAGGGCGTTTCATGTCATGGTTGTAGATGAGATAGATGCTTTTCCATATTGTGCAGATCAAATGTTACAGTACGCGGTAAAACAAGCGATGAAAGAAAGAGCGGCGCATATTTATTTAACTGCGACTCCAGATGAAACGTGGAAGCGAAAATTTAGAAGAGGTGAACAAAAAGGTGTTATTGTTTCTGGACGATATCACCGTCATCCGTTGCCAGTTCCTCTATTTTGCTGGTGCGGAAATTGGAAGAAAAGCCTCAACCGTGAAAGAATTCCTCGAGTTTTACTACAATGGTTAAAGATGTACTTAAACAAAAAGTATCCTGTTTTTTTATTCGTTCCCCATGTACGATATATAGAAGAAATAAGCTCGTTATTGAAATCATTGCATAATAAAGTTGAAGGGGTACATGCAGAAGATCCGATGAGAAAAGAGAAAGTCGCAGCGTTCAGAAAGGGAGAAATCCCATTATTAGTTACAACGACAATTTTAGAGAGAGGCGTAACGGTGAAAAATTTGCAAGTTGCAGTTTTAGGGGCGGAAGAAGAAATATTTTCAGAAAGTGCGCTCGTACAAATTGCGGGCCGAGCAGGGCGGAGCTTTGAAGCACCGTATGGAGAGGTCATTTATTTTCACTATGGCAAGACAGAGGCGATGGTGCGCGCGAAAAAACATATTCAAGGTATGAATAAAAATGCGAAAAAACAAGGAATGATCGATTAATGCATTGTTTACTTTGTGATGAGTGTTTTATAGAAACGGTTAGTTGGTACACTTTTTTTGTAAAGTGTCATAGAAAATATATATGTGATAGATGTGAGCAGAAACTTTCCTATATTATAGGAGAAATTTGCATGGAGTGTGGGCGACCTTTAGAATTTGTTCCTGCCTCATTTCAAGAAGACGGTATTTGTATAGATTGTATAAGGTGGATGAAAGAGGAGAAGTATCGTTCTTTTAAAAACCGTTCGTTATATATGTATGATGATGAGATGAAAGAAATAGTAGCGCAGTTTAAGTTTCGGGGGGATGCAAAGTTAGTGCACATTTTTTATTGTCCTTTTCGAAGTTTATTTCAAAAGTATTTTGCCAATGTTTCAACCGTTATCGCTGTTCCGCTTAGTAAGGAAAGGGAAGTTGAACGTGGTTTTAATCAAGCTGAGTTATTAGCAACTTGTTTGCCTGTCAAAATTTCTTATCCATCATTAAGAAGAAGGGAAACAGAAAAGCAAAGTAAGAAGACACGTAAAGAAAGGGTGTCAGGAAGCAATCCTTTTTATTTTCAGGGAGAAGAGATGTTTTCTGGGCAACATATTTTACTCGTTGATGACGTGTATACGACAGGGATTACAGTTAGGCAAATCGGAAGTTTGTTATATGAAAGAGGGGCAAGGGAAGTATCTAGTTTGACACTTTGTAGAAGTTAATATGGCAGTGTCGAAAGGGATAAGAAAAAGGCGATAAGTCTTCTTTGACTTCATATGTTGTCATTCGTTATAGTCAAAATATGGGGCGAATACCCTGATTTTTAGAGTGAAGGGAATGGAATGAACATGCAAGGAAGAGTGAAATGGTTCAATGCAGAAAAGGGATTTGGGTTTATTGAGCGTGAAGATGGTGACGATGTATTTGTCCATTTTTCTGCTATTCAACAAGATGGGTATAAGTCATTGGAAGAAGGGCAACAAGTAGAGTTTGACATTGTAGATGGAGCACGTGGACCACAAGCAGCTAATGTTGTGAAACTGTAGGGTATATTGTTTTGGGAAGAGAAAGCTGCGTTTGTGGCAACGTTATATATATGTAGTAGAACCTCTTGTTTTTCGCAAGGGGTTTTTGTTATAGGGTAAGTTGTCAAAAAGTTGTTTCTTTTCTGTAACGAATTGTCCACAGAAATATTCGTTATTCACGATGTTAATAGGATAAAATAAAGATAGAAACGATGCATCTTTTCATTTCAACAAAAAACGATAAAAAAATCGCAATTCCACTAATTTTTTTAAAAAAGTTAGAAGGAGTTTTTAAGCCAATGTCGAAATTATAGTACATAGGCTTGAAAGGAGGAATTCATCTATGAAATTCAACATTCGTGGTGAAAATATTGAAGTAACTCCAGCATTAAAGGAATATGTAGAGAAAAAACTAAGTAAGTTAGAGCGTTATTTTGATACATTCCCAGAGATTAAAGTTAATTTAAAAGTATACTCTGACAAGCAACGTGTCGAGGTAACAATTCCATTTACTGATTTATTACTTCGTGCAGAAGAAACTAATAGCGATATGTACGCTGCTATCGATTTAGTAGTTGATAAAATTGAGCGACAAATTCGTAAACATAAAACAAAAGTAAATCGTAAGTTACGTGAGAAAGGTTCTATAAAAACGAACTTTATCCTTCCAGAAGCAGTAGCTGTTTTGGATGAGGTAGAAGAAGATGAATTAGAACTTGTACGTACAAAACGATTCGATTTAAAGCCGATGGACGTTGAAGAGGCAATCCTACAAATGGATATGCTAGGACATAATTTCTTCGTCTTCACAAATGCTGATACAAACGAAACTAATTTTGTATATGGCCGTAAAGATGGGAAATACGGTTTAATCGAAACTAAATAATAATTCGAAAGCGCAGCCAAATGAGGCTGCGCTTTTTTTGCTGAAAATAGATTTTTAAAAAACTTTTCTTAATTTAGAACGAGACAATCGGCCGATTGTTGTCATAGTTATAAGACAAGTGTTACAATTATCATTAGGTATATACATTTTAGTTTTTTAATTAGGAGAAAAATTGGCATAACATACATTTGATTTTTATAACGACTGATTGTAATAGAGAAAAAGAAAAACAATCGGAAGTTTTATTTTAATAAAAAGAGGAGCGTATTTCCTATGATCGGTATTTTAAAAAAGGTGTTTGATGTAAATCAACGCCAAATTAAACGTATGCAAAAGACAGTTGAGCAAATTGATGCATTAGAGTCATCTATTAAGCCACTAACTGATGAACAATTAAAAGGAAAGACGCTTGAATTTAAAGAACGTCTAACAAAAGGTGAAACAGTAGATGATTTACTACCTGAAGCTTTTGCAGTTGTTCGCGAAGCGGCAACTCGTGTTCTTGGAATGCGTCCATATGGCGTACAGTTAATGGGTGGTATTGCCTTACATGAAGGGAATATTTCTGAGATGAAAACGGGTGAAGGTAAAACGTTAACATCTACATTACCTGTATATTTAAATGCTTTAACAGGAAAAGGTGTTCACGTTGTTACAGTCAATGAATATTTAGCACAACGTGATGCGAGCGAAATGGGACAACTTCATGAGTTCCTTGGCTTAACGGTAGGAATTAACTTAAATAGTATGTCACGCGAAGAGAAACAAGAGGCTTATGCTGCTGATATTACGTATAGCACAAATAATGAGCTTGGATTCGATTACTTACGTGATAACATGGTTTTATATAAAGAGCAGTGCGTTCAACGTCCACTTCACTTTGCTATTATCGATGAAGTCGATTCTATTTTAGTCGATGAAGCACGTACGCCGCTTATTATTTCAGGACAAGCTCAAAAATCAACAGAGCTATACATGTTTGCAAATGCATTTGTTCGTACGTTAGAAAATGAAAAAGATTATTCATTTGATGTGAAAACGAAAAATGTAATGCTAACAGAAGATGGTATTACGAAAGCAGAGAAAGCTTTCCATATTGAAAACTTATTCGATTTAAAACATGTAGCACTTCTTCACCATATTAATCAGGGGCTTCGTGCACACGTTGTGATGCATCGTGATACAGATTATGTTGTACAAGAAGGCGAAATCGTAATTGTAGACCAATTCACTGGTCGTCTTATGAAAGGTCGTCGTTATAGCGAAGGATTACACCAAGCGATTGAAGCAAAAGAAGGTGTAGAAATTCAAAATGAAAGCATGACGCTTGCAACAATTACATTCCAGAACTACTTCCGTATGTATGAAAAATTATCTGGTATGACTGGTACAGCGAAAACAGAGGAAGAGGAATTCCGTAACATTTACAATATGAACGTTATTGTAATTCCGACAAACAAACCGATTATTCGTGATGATCGTGCCGATTTAATCTTTAAATCAATGGAAGGTAAGTTCAATGCTGTTGTTGAGGATATTGTAAATCGTCATAAAAAAGGACAACCTGTTCTTGTAGGTACAGTTGCAATTGAAACTTCAGAGCTTATTTCAAAAATGTTAACGCGTAAAGGTGTACGTCATAACATCTTAAATGCGAAAAACCATGCTCGTGAAGCAGATATCATTGCAGAGGCTGGTATGAAAGGTGCTGTAACAATCGCGACGAACATGGCAGGTCGTGGTACAGATATTAAGCTTGGAGACGATGTGAAAAACGTTGGTTTAGCAGTTATCGGTACAGAGCGTCACGAAAGTCGTCGTATTGATAATCAGTTACGTGGTCGTGCTGGTCGTCAAGGGGACCCTGGTGTTACGCAGTTCTACTTATCGATGGAAGATGAATTAATGCGCCGATTTGGTTCAGATAATATGAAAGCAATGATGGACCGCCTTGGTATGGATGATTCTCAGCCGATTGAAAGTAAAATGGTTTCTCGTGCGGTAGAATCTGCACAAAAACGTGTTGAAGGAAATAACTATGATGCACGTAAGCAGTTACTGCAATATGATGATGTACTTCGTCAACAACGTGAAGTTATTTACAAACAGCGTCAAGAGGTAATGGAGTCTGACAACTTACGCGGCATTATTGAAGGTATGATGAAATCTACAGTAGAACGTGCTGTTGCCCTTCATACACAAGAGGAAATTGAAGAAGATTGGAACATTAAAGGTCTTGTTGACTACTTAAATACAAACCTTCTTCAAGACGGAGATGTAAAAGAAGAAGAATTACGTCGCCTTGCTCCTGAGGAAATGAGCGAGCCAATTATTGCGAAATTAATTGAGCGATACAATGAAAAAGAAAAGCTTATGCCAGAAGAGCAAATGCGTGAGTTTGAGAAGGTTGTTGTATTCCGCGTTGTAGATACGAAATGGACAGAGCATATTGATGCGATGGATCACCTTCGTGAAGGTATTCATTTACGTGCTTACGGTCAAATCGATCCACTTCGTGAGTACCAAATGGAAGGATTCGCGATGTTCGAGTCAATGGTTGCTTCTATTGAAGAGGAAATTTCTCGTTACATTATGAAAGCTGAAATTGAACAAAACTTAGAACGTCAAGAAGTTGTTCAAGGTGAAGCTGTTCATCCTTCTAGCGATGGCGAAGAAGCAAAGAAAAAGCCAGTTGTAAAAGGTGACCAAGTGGGCCGCAACGATTTATGTAAATGTGGTAGCGGTAAAAAATATAAAAACTGCTGTGGTATCGTTCAGTAATATAGGACGGTAGCTTAGGCTGTTTTGCAAACTTTTATATCAAAAATGTATAATTAAGAAGGATTAAACTCTCTCCGTAATAAGTGGAGAGAGTTTCCCTTGTTTTCATACGAAAGTAACAGCAATTACATAGAGGTGAAGGAAATGGAATTAGTAGAAATTAGACAGGAATTAGAGAAAATGGCTAAGCGATTAGCGGCTTTTAGGGGGTCTCTTTGACCTCCCTACTAAGGAGAAACAAATTGCAGAATTAGAAGAGAAAATGATGGGCGCAGGATTTTGGGATGACCAACAAGGCGCACAAGCTGTAATTAATGAAGCGAATGCGTTAAAAGATATGGTTGGAAAGTTCCGTCAGTTAGATGAGACGTTCGAAAATTTAGAAATCACGCATGAGCTTTTAAAAGAAGAGTATGATGAAGATTTACATGAGGAATTAGAATCAGAAGTAAAAGGCTTAATTCAAGAAATGAATGAGTATGAGCTTCAGTTACTATTAAGTGATCCTTATGATAAAAATAATGCGATTTTAGAATTACATCCAGGTGCAGGTGGAACTGAGTCACAAGACTGGGGTTCTATGTTATTACGTATGTACACACGCTGGGCTGAAAAACGCGGATTCAAAGTAGAAACGGTTGATTATTTACCAGGTGATGAAGCTGGTATTAAGAGTGTAACTTTATTAATTAAAGGTCATAACGCTTACGGTTACTTAAAAGCAGAGAAAGGTGTACATCGTCTTGTACGTATTTCACCATTCGATTCTTCAGGGCGTCGTCATACATCATTCGTATCTTGTGAAGTTGTACCAGAGTTCAATGATGAAGTTGAAATCGAAGTACGTACAGAAGATTTAAAAATTGATACGTACCGAGCAAGTGGAGCTGGTGGACAGCACGTAAATACGACAGATTCAGCAGTTCGTATTACACATACACCGACAAATACGGTTGTAACATGTCAGTCGGAGCGTTCTCAAATTAAAAACCGTGAGCATGCGATGAAAATGTTGAAAGCGAAATTATGTCAAAAGAAACTAGAAGAGCAACAAGCAGAATTAGATGAAATTCGCGGAGAGCAAAAAGAAATCGGATGGGGTAGCCAAATCCGTTCTTACGTATTCCACCCGTATTCTCTTGTAAAAGACCATCGTACAAATACGGAGGTTGGTAACGTACAAGCTGTTATGGATGGAGAGATTGATCCATTTATTGATGCTTACTTACGTTCTCGCATCTAATAAGCGAAAAAAAGCCAACGAAATTGTTGGCGCATGCTGAGGACAATAGAGGATATAAAGAATTTGATTTTATTTTTATAGATGAAGTAAAGAGGAAGAGAAGTTGGAAACGACAACTTCTCTTTTTGATGGGATTATATGTAGATTACAATGCTGTATATTGTTTTGTAAAAAGTAGAGAATAGTAAAATAGAGCGGTAATATGGTAAAGATTTATATAGAACTTTTCTAATTTTCCTTTTAAAAAGGATGCTTTATAGAAGTTTTTTAAGTTGTTCACAGAATTGAAACAACTTATGAAAGCTTTATTTTATCAAGGTTCTCACTGTATTTTTGAGGAATATGAAATACACCTTAGTTTTTCTATATAAAGATAATGCTTATAATGAAAATGAGTGTGTTAGGAATAAAAAGAATATCAACAATGGGGAGCGATAGAAGTGAAAAAGAAATTGTTGGCTATTGCGCTAGGGACATCGGTTGTTTTTGCTTTAGGAGCATGCGGAAATAAAGAAGAGAGTAAGTCGTCGAAACAGTCTGCAAGCACAGACAGCGCAGAACAAATTTTCCAAAGAAGTTGTGCGGGATGTCACGCAACAGATTTATCAGGGGCAACTGGACCTGATTTAAGAAAAGTAGGCGGTAAGTACGACGCTGCAGATATCGAAGAGATTATTAAAAAAGGCCGCGGTTCAATGTCACCAGGACTTATTCAAGGTGAAGATGCGAAAAAAGTGTCTGAATGGTTAGCTGAACATAAATAAAAGAGGTGAAATGGACGAGTTGATAATATAGTCAACTCGTTTTCCTTTTTTCTGGTATGTAACATAACTGTAACAAAAATGTATCCAAATTGGAAACCGTTTGATGTTACAATGGGGTTTGTAGAATTTTGCTGAAATATATTACATAGAGTGGTATTGCTTATGAGAAAGCATAAGTAAACTATCTTCAACAAGGATGACTAAATGAAAATGAAGGATGTCTTTTGTTTTCAGATGTACAGAAAAGTATTTCGAAAAAAATCATTAAGTATTGGGTGATAAATAATGATAAAAATGACGAATGTTTATAAGGAGTACCCGAATGGTATGAAAGCCATTGCTGGTCTTACAGTTAACATTAAACAAGGTGAATTCGTATACGTAGTTGGACCGAGTGGAGCCGGAAAATCTACATTTATTAAAATGATGTATCGTGAAGAGAAACCATCTACAGGATCTATTAATGTAAATGGACTTACTATCGAAACATTGGCAGAAAGAGACGTTCCGTATTTTCGTCGTCAATTAGGCGTGATTTTCCAAGATTTCAAATTGCTACCTAAATTAACGGTATATGAGAATGTTTCGTTTGCTTTAGAAGTAATTGAAGAAGAACCGGATGCAATTCGTGAGCGTGTAACAGAAGTTCTAGGTCTTGTAGGCCTTGAAGATCGTGCAGACGCACTTCCAAGTGAGCTTTCGGGCGGGGAGCAACAACGTGTGGCTATTGCAAGAGCAATTGTAAATAGACCAAAGGTTGTAATTGCCGATGAGCCAACAGGTAACTTAGATATTGAAACAGCTCTTGATATTATGAATATTTTTACTCGCATTAATGAGCGTGGCACAACGATTGTTATGGCGACGCATAATGCAGATATCGTAAATACAATCCGTCATCGTGTAATCGCGATTGAAGGCGGAAAAATTGTTCGAGATGAGATTGAGGGAGGATACGGATATGAAGGCTAAGACCCTTAGTCGACATTTGCGAGAAGGTGTAAAGAATCTATCACGTAACGGATGGATGACATTTGCCTCTGTTAGTGCAGTAACAGTTACATTATTACTTGTAGGTGTCTTTTTAACAGCGATTATGAATATGAACCATTTTGCGACGAAAGTAGAGCAAGATGTAGAGATTCGTGTACACATTGATCCAGCTGCAAAAGAAGCGGATCAAAAGAAATTAGAAGAAGATATGAGTAAGATTGCAAAAGTAGATTCTATTAAATATTCTTCTAAAGAAGAAGAGTTAAAACGTTTAATTAAAAGCTTAGGTGATAGTGGAAAAACGTTTGAGTTATTTGAACAAGATAACCCACTTAAAAACGTATTCGTTGTAAAAGCAAAAGAACCAACCGATACAGCGACAATCGCGAAGAAGGTTGAAAAAATGCAGTTTGTTAGTAATGTTCAGTACGGAAAAGGACAAGTTGAACGATTATTTGATACTGTAAAAACTGGTCGTAACATTGGGATTGCGTTAATTGCTGGTCTTTTATTCACAGCGATGTTCTTAATCTCTAATACAATTAAAATTACAATTTATGCTCGTAGTACAGAAATTGAAATTATGAAACTTGTTGGTGCAACAAACTGGTTTATTCGTTGGCCATTCTTGCTAGAGGGATTATTCTTAGGAGTATTAGGATCAATTATTCCAATTGGCCTAATTCTAATTACGTATAATTCGTTGCAAGGTGTGTTTAATGAAAAACTTGGCGGAACAATTTTCGAGCTTCTACCATACAGTCCGTTCGTATTCCAATTAGCTGGTTTACTAGTGTTAATCGGTGCTTTAATCGGTATGTGGGGAAGTGTAATGTCAATTCGTCGCTTCTTAAAAGTATAAAAAGTTGCAAACATAATTCGTACAAGCTTATCATATAGTAGAAATAGGTAAAGGCATCACACACTGTGTGATGCCTTTTGCTACACCACCTGTGTGTTTTGGAAAGGGGAATTCCGCATTGAAACGTAGAGTTGCAATTATTGGAATGGTTGTTGCATTTTTAATTGGTGCTGGCGGAATGTTTGCAGGCATGTCTGTATTTGGGGTTAACCCATCAGAAGTAACGCAAACAATTTCGAGTGGGAATGCTAGCACTGCGCAAGGGAATTTGGCAAAAATTAATGAGGCGTATGCACTAATTGATTCACGTTATGTGGAAGACGTGAAAGATGAAAAGTTAGTTGAAGGTGCAATACAAGGTATGTTGTCTACGCTGAAGGACCCTTATTCCACGTATATGGATAAAGAAACAGCCAAACAGTTTAGTGAATCGCTTGATCCCGAATTAGAGGGGATTGGGGCTGAGGTGAACAAGACGGACGGTAAGCTTATTATCGTATCGCCAATTAAAGGTTCACCAGCAGAAAAGATAGGAATTAAACCGAATGACCAAATTTTATCTGTAGATGGAAACAGTGTGAAAGACTTATCACGTGAAGAAGCAGTATTAAAAATTCGTGGTAAAAAGGGAACGACTGTCGCAATTGAAATTAAACGTGCGGGAGTAACTGATCCGATTGTATTTAAAATTAAGCGTGAAAAGATTCCGATCTTTACAGTGTTTAGTTCTGTGAAGCAAGAGAGCGGAAAAGATATCGGTTATATGCAAATCACTTCTTTTGCTGAAAATACAGCGAAAGAATTTAAGGATCAGTTAAAAGAGTTAGAGAAGAAAAATATAAAAGGCTTAGTTATTGACGTGCGTGGTAATCCTGGTGGCTACTTAAATAGTGTAGAAGATATACTAGGGGAAATTATGACGAATAAAAAGCCGATGCTACAAGTAGAGCAGCGAAATGGTGAGAAGAAGAAATTCTCTACGGAACTGAAAGAGAGAAAACCATATCCAATTTCAGTATTAATTGATAATGGAAGTGCTTCTGCTTCAGAGATTTTAGCGGGTGCGCTAAAAGAAGGAGAAGGATACGATTTAATTGGTGAAAAGACATTTGGTAAAGGTACTGTCCAGCAAGCTGTTCCATTTAAAGACGGCAGCAACATTAAATTAACGATGTTTAAATGGTTAACGCCGGATGGGAACTGGATTCATAAAAAAGGAATCGCGCCAACATTAGAAGTGAAGCAACCAAATTATTATCATGCGACACCAATTCAAATTGAAAAAACACTTTCATACAATTCAAATGATGTACAAGTAAAACATGCTCAGGAAATGCTTAAGAGCTTAGGTTATGTACCAGGTCGTGAAGATGGATACTTTAGTAAAGAGACAGAATCGGCTCTGAAAGCATTCCAAAATGCAAATGAAATGGAAGCGACAGGACAGCTTGATAAAAAGACAGCTGAAGCGATTCAAACTAAAATTATCGAAAAAATCCGTTCTGGAGAAAATGATCTACAATTACAGTCAGCATTAAAATTAATGGCAAAATAAGAAGAAATACAGGCAGTTTGCTGCCTGTATTTTTTTGTGTTAAACAAACGTTTGTTTAGTTATGATAATATAAAAAGAAAGAATGATATAAATGGTGGTGAATGAGTTCGTGGAGGCGTGGATTTTTGAAATAATGCGGGCAGTTGGACGTTTTTTCTTACACCCTGCTGTCTATATATTTGTAATAAGTAGTATCTTCGTTGGATACTTACGTATGTTAAGAGAACGAAAAGATTTTTCTTTTAAAGTTTATGATATTTGGTTTGAACTGCGAACCTCTCTATTTGCAGGGATTGGATACGGATTAGTAGTATCTATTATTACGATTGGGCTTGGACTTGTTGTTTCTAAAGCAAGCTTATGGGCCATTTTAATTTGGATGTTACTATTTGGATTAACGGCTATGTATCGATATTTATCGGCGGCTTATACATTTAGCATTGCGATTGTATGTGTTCTATTATCTTCTAAGCTACCAGTTTCCTTTTTGCAGCTTCGAGAAGGTGAAGAGAGTACCATTGTATCCCTTGTTATTTTACTAGGCGTTATGCTTATTGTAGAAGGCTTATTGATTTCTAAAAACGCAGTAGGATATTCGACGCCGAGGCTTAGGCAGGGGAAGCGTGGATTAAAGATTGGTTTACACGAATCAAAGCGTTTATGGATCGTTCCTATTTTTATTCTTGTACCGGGTGATGCGGTAACGCAGTTTATTTCATGGTGGCCTGTCGTTTCAATAGGTTCAAATACATATTCTCTATTCCTCGTTCCATTTTTAATTGGATTTATGAGAAGGATTAGAAGTTATGAGCCGACGGAAGCTTTATTATTTACAGGAAGACGTGTGTACGGATTAGCAGGACTTGTGCTCGTTTTAGGAATCGCAAGTTACTGGTGGCACGTACTTGCAATTATCGCGATGGGAGTCGCTATGCTTGGGCGTTTCACAATTTCGATGCAAGAAAAAATTGCCGATGAAACAAGACCAGCGTATTTTGCTGCACGCAATGATGGGCTCGTTGTACTAGATACAATTCCAAATACAATTGGAGCAGAGCTGAAATTACTGCCTGGAGAAATTATTACGAAAGTAAATGGAGTCATTCCAAAAAGCGCCGAGGAATTTTATGATGCGCTTCAAACGAAGACGACAGGAGCATTTTGTAAATTAGAAGTATTAGATACAAATGGTGAGCTTCGTCTTGCACAAACTGCATTATATGCTGGTGGACATCACGAATTAGGTATTGTATTCGTTGAACAGGAGCATGAGTGGGATTCGGAAGCGATGTAATAGAAGGAATGGTATCACCTTGTGGTGGTACCTTTTTTGTTTTTGGGAGATGGGAGAGTAGTTAGTAAATGAAATTTATATCGGCGATTTTCCGAATATATCAGCGCAACTTGAAATATATCGGCGATTTTGCAAATATATCAGCGCAACTCGAAATATATCGGGGATTATTCGAATATATCGACTTTCCAGCAAAAAACGACAACTATCGCAAAGCTTATTTTCAGTTTCATAGACGGATAACTTGAATAATTATTTGATAATGGTTATCATTTAGGGAGTCTTTTTAATTTTGGAAAATGGAGGTAAGATATGCTGCGTAAATTTTTCTCGTACTATAAACCGTATAAAGGTTTATTTATACTCGACTTTTCTTGTGCGGTTGTCGCAGGATTATTAGAACTCGGCTTCCCGCTTATCGTAAATCAATTTATTGATAAGTTATTGCCAGGGCAAAACTGGACGCTTATTTTATGGGCTTGTTTCGGTTTACTCGCAGTTTATATGTTAAATGCAGGCTTACAATATGTCGTTACATATTGGGGACATATGCTTGGTGTTAACATTGAAACAGATATGAGGCAGAAATTATTTGATCATATTCAAAAGCTATCATTCAGATTTTTTGATAATAATAAAACAGGTCATTTAATTTCACGCCTTACAAACGATTTAATGGAAATTGGGGAAATTGCTCACCATGGACCAGAAGATTTATTTATCGCCGTAATGACTTTAGTTGGGGCATTCTCATTTATGATGATGATCAACTGGAAGTTAGCGTTATTAACGTTCTTCGTCATTCCATTCCTATTATGGTTAGCACTTTACTTTAATAAAAAAATGACAGGTACATTTAGACGTTTATTCTCAGACGTTGCTGATTTTAATGCATGCATTGAGAACAATGTTGGTGGTATTCGCGTTGTACAAGCATTCGGAAATGAAAAGTTTGAGAAAGAGCAATTTGCTGTTAACAACGCTCGTTTCCGTACAACAAAATTAATGGCGTATAAAATTATGGCGTTAAATTCGTCGATTAGTTATATGCTCATGCGTCTCGTAACGCTCTTCGTCTTAATATGCGGTACATGGTTTGTGCTGCAAGGAGAATTAACGTACGGTGGATTTATCGGATTCGTTCTATTAACGAATATTTTCTTCCGCCCAATTGAAAAAATTAACGCGGTAATCGAAAGCTATCCGAAAGGAATCGCCGGTTTTAAAAGATATGTAGAGCTTCTTGAAACAGAGCCTGACATTGTAGACTCTAAAGATGCAATGGAAGTGAAGCATGTACACGGTGATATTCAATATAACAACATTACGTTTGGATATGAAAACAAAGAACCGATTTTAAATGACATTAGTTTGAAAATACATGCAGGTGAAACAGTTGCGTTCGTTGGACCATCAGGAGCTGGGAAAACGACGTTATGTAGCCTATTACCACGTTTTTATGAACAATCATCTGGATCGATTCAAATTGATGGAATTGATACGAAAGATATGACATTATCTTCACTTCGTAAGCAAATTGGAATTGTGCAGCAAGACGTGTTCTTATTCTCAGGAACAATTCGTGAAAATATCGCTTACGGAAATTTAAAAGCATCAGAAGCTGAAATTTGGCAGGCAGTAAAACGTGCGCAATTAGAAGATTTAATTTACTCACAGCCGGACGGTTTAGATACTGTTATCGGTGAGCGCGGCGTGAAACTTTCAGGTGGACAAAAGCAGCGTCTAGCTATTGCTCGTATGTTCTTGAAAAACCCTCCAATTTTAATATTGGATGAAGCAACTTCTGCATTAGATACAGAGACAGAACTTGCGATTCAAAAATCGCTTGCGGAGCTATCTGTTGGCCGTACAACATTAGTTATCGCTCACAGACTTGCAACGATTAAAAATGCAGATCGCATCGTCGTTGTAAATAAAGATGGTATTGCAGAACAAGGTTCACATAATGAATTAATTGAGCAAGGTGGAGGATACAGTAGGTTATACGAAGCTCAGTTTAGTTCGTAAATATAATTTGTACAGAATTAGTGCACCATAAGTAGGTAAAAATCTCATATGGGAGGCTATAAAGTATGATTGTAACAACAACGTCTACAATTCAAGGAAAAGAAATTATTGAGTACATCGATATTGTCAATGGAGAAGCGATTATGGGCGCGAATATCGTTCGTGACCTTTTCGCCTCCGTCCGTGACGTTGTCGGCGGTCGTGCGGGTGCTTATGAAAGTAAATTAAAAGAAGCACGCGACATCGCAATGGAAGAGATGAAAACTTTTGCAAGACAAAAAAATGCAAATGCAATTGTTGGTATCGACGTGGATTACGAGGTAGTTCGCGAAGGAATGCTAATGGTTGCTGTGAGCGGGACTGCTGTCCGTATCTAAAATGAAAAGCCGTGCTGATGCACGGCTTTTTGTATTCTATGTCGAAGATTCAATATTTCTTGGGAAATGTGGAATGCCCCGTCGATATATAGGGAAGACATTAGAGTGCTTCTTTACATTTTTGAATTTGAGTTAATAATTTTGCGTATTCTTGTTCGAGAGATGTGATGTCATCGTGATGATTTGGAATGGAAATCCGGCCGATGACTTCTGTTAATTTTGTTTGTAATCGTAACATTTCTTGCTCAGTAACGTTTACAGAATCTCCGGTGGTTCTTTTTGTGTATTGCTCGTAATTACCGTGGAAGATTCTTGGTTCATTCTCATCTACGTGTAGAATATGGTCTGCAACAGAGCGAATAAAGGCACGGTCATGGCTAATGAAAAGTATTGTGCCAGGATATTCTTGTAACATGGTTTCTAATTCTTCTTGCGTCGCTAAGTCTAAATAGTTTGTCAAACTTATTTCTGTTCGCTATTTTTAAATTTATTATTATACAATTGTGCTTTTGCCAGCGCCTCAGCATCGTTTTTAATTTCATCCAGTCCATTCGCATCTCCAATAACATAACCTTCAAATGAAGAACCAACAAAATCAAAGATATATTGGAATTGAGCAATAAGCGGTAATGCTTTTAGCTTTGGATTATCCCCGCCAACGATGACAACATACATTTTTTTGCCTTTCATTTTTTCTTTGAAATGAAGAGATGTATCGCGCAAGCTTTGTGACCAGCGATCAACAAAGTTTTTCATATGTCCACTCATTCCGTACCAATATAATGGTGTAGCAAAGATAATCGTGTCGTGCTCTAGCATGCGTTTGGTTAACTGCTCATAGTCATCATTTACGGATTGGAATCCTTCTGCATCATGACGTTGGTCTGTAATAGGATAGACGGTATGATCACGCAAATAAATTTGTTCTGTTTCAATGTCCTCTATCATCATATGTGTTAAAGCTTCTGTATTTCCGTTTTGTCTTGAACTGCCATGTATAACAAACATGTAATCACTCCTTTTCTTTTGCATGTTTTAGGAGTGAAACGTGTTTTTGCAAATTCGTTTGGATGTTGGAAAGTAATGTGATTTGCTTTGTTACTTCATTGAGTTTATCTTCGTAAAGCGTAAGGATACTGCTACACGGATTGTCGTACAGGTGCGGTTCAATTTCAAGGCAGCGCAGCATCCTTGCCGTCTCTTCTAAATTTAAGCCAATTTGTAAGTACATTTGAATAAGCTCCACTTTTTCGATGGCACTTTCATCAAAATCACGGTAACCATTTGCAAGGCGCTTAGTAGGGAGTAAGCCCTTTTCTTCGTAATGTCTTAGTGATCTTTCACTAACGCCAGTTTCTTTTGATAATTCTCCAATTCGCAATGTATTTCACTCCTTTTACATGTATTGTAAACCTTCACACTAATGTGAAGGTCAACTCTGTTTTTTCGCAAAAGAATCTACATGATTTAAGAACACTTGAATGGCTTTAGATGGAATGAAATATTTACCGCGCACGATGGAAAACGGACGGATTAGTTGTTCATTTGGAACTTCGACGTGGAATAGTTCTTTTGCTAATAGCTCTTTCCGTACAGTCCAATCAGAAAGGATAGCGATGCCAAGCCCGGCACTAACAGCTTCCTTTACGCTTTGGATACTACTGAATGTAAAGAATCGTTTCATTTTTAAATGGTGTTGATGAATAAAGCGGTCACTATAAGCGCGTGTACCAGAACCACTTTCTCTTAATACCCATACTTGATCTTGGAGTGTACTTTCATTTATTTCATTTGTGCGGAGTAATGGATGATTTGGCGGGACGACGAGCTTCATTTCATCTTGCATAAATGTTTCAACATCTACGTCGGCGTATACGACTTGTCCTTCCACTAGGCCGATATCAATTTGATTAGAGCGAAGGCTTTGCAAAACGTCTTCTGTATTTGAGATGAAAGTATGAACTTCGACGTGTGGATTTTCATTCGCATAGTTAGCCAGTATTTTTGGAAGTAAGTATTCGCCAATTGTAAAACTAGCACCAATGCGAAGTGTTCCTGTTACAACGTTATGTAGTTCATTAATTTCTTGTTTAGCATCTTCGTAAAGAGAGAGCATTTGCTTTGCATGTATATATAATATGTTTCCAGCTTCAGTAACTTGGACGTGCTTCGGGGAGCGTTGAATAAGCGTAGTGCCAAATTCGTTTTCTAAGTTGCGTATATGCATACTTACTCCAGGCTGTGAAAGGTTTAATAATTCTGCTGCACGGGAGAAGTGTTTCTGTTCAACGACAGTAACAAAAATTTTTAAAATGTCTACGTTCATATAATGGGCTCCTTTCTTTTTCTATCATCTTATCATAAGTATTTCTGATGATAGAGATTTGGTATTGGTATTAAACTTATTATAGAAACTCTCTTATAATGTAAGTAGAAAGAACATGCATGTTCCAATACGATTATTGGAGTGGTTCAAAATGGAACAAACACTTGTTATACAAAAGAAGAAGCGTTTTGGATTTTCGCAAGGAATTGGGATTACATTATTAATCGCAATTGCCGCGAAATATTTAGCAGAGCTTCCATTTTTAAATATTATGGGACAATTAGTAATTGCTATTCTAATTGGGATGGTTTGGCGCGCTGCAATTGGAGTTCCTCACGAGGCGATAGCAGGAACGAACTTTGCGAGTAAGAAGTTGCTGCGCTTTGGGATCATCTTACTTGGAATGCGATTAAATCTTGTTGATATTGCGAAGGCGGGACCGAAAGTATTGGTCATCGCGGCGGTTGTTATTACATTTACTATTTTTGTTGTATACGGACTAACGAAAGTATTTAAAGTAGAAAAGAAACTTGGGATTTTAACAGCATGCGGTACGGCAATTTGCGGCGCAGCCGCGGTCGTGGCAATTGCACCGCAAGTGAAAGCGAAGGACGATGAAACAGCAGTTGGGGCAGCAATCATCGCGATTTTAGGTACCATATTTACGCTTATTTATACGTTATTATATCCAGTGCTTGGTTTATCTCCGTACGGTTATGGTGTATTCTCAGGTGCGACGCTTCATGAAATCGCTCATGTCATCGCAGCTGCGGCGCCAGGAGGAAGTACTGCTGTAGACATCGCAGTTATTGTGAAGTTAACGCGCGTAGCAATGCTTGTGCCAGTAGCGATTTTAATTGGTCTATGGTTTGGTAAGAGTGAAGGTAGCAAAGAAAAGAAATCGTGGCGCGAACTTCCAATACCATGGTTCATTTTCGGGTTCTTAGCGATGAGTGCAGTGCATTCACTCGGGATTATTCCAGAAGTTGTTGCGGGATACATTGTTGTTCTTGCTTACATGCTTATCGCAATGGCGATGGCAGGGCTCGGTTTAAATGTAGAGTTTAAAACGTTCCGTAAATTAGGAAGTAAAGCATTCGTAGCAGGGCTGATTGGCTCGGTTTGCTTATCGGTTCTTGGATACGTTCTTGTATATGCGTTAGGATTTATGTAGTAGAGGAGAAAGCTGTTCCCGAAGGTATTTGGGGACAGCTTTTTCTTATGATTATAGTAGCGCTACGGATGTCGATATATTTGAAAAATCGCCGATATAAATGGAGTTGCGTTGATATATTTGGGAAATCGCCGATATAATTTAAGTTGCGCTGATATATTTAAAAAATCGCTGATATAAATTGAATTACTCTTTTACTTTGTTAGAGTGGATGTTCAATGAAATGTTTTTCTAAAATTTGTAAAGATATCTTTACTTGTAACTGGAAAATATTTATAATTCAAGTAAAGATATCTTTACTTTTGAAGGTGGATCCTATGGGTGTAAAAAATAAAATTAAAGAATTAAGAAAGCAACATCATATAACGCAAGTTGAAATGGCAAAGGCGATGCAAGTGACGCGGCAGACAATCGTAGCGATTGAAAACCACCATTACAACCCGAGTCTAGAGTTATCTTTAAAAATCGCCAAATATTTTGGAGTGAAGGTGGAGGAAATCTTTACGCTGGAGTAAGGGGAGAGAAAATAAATGATAAGCTTGAGAGATTTCAATTAGATTAAACGTTTAAATATATAAGGATTGGTTTTGGTTTATTAATAAGTATCGCATCAACGAGCGTGTTAGCAACAAAGAATAATAGATAGAAAAAGGGGAACTGGGATGGGATTACCGGTGTTATGTGTCGCTACAGCTATATTTTCGCTTCTTTGGGGAATGCAAAACTTTTCTCGTAATCCAGTGCCGAGCATTTGTATTATGATTGGTACTGTAGGTTTATCGTATTATTTATTATTATTAGCCCATTATCATAAAACGGCAACGAGTGTTGTTGTTGGAGCACTTATTTTATTTTGTGGGCGCGCCATACAAAAGGGGTTATTTCCATAAAAGCTGTTTATACACTTTGTATAAACAGCTTTTTGTATTTTTTTTACAAAACGCTTGAAAGTTACGTAACGTCATCTTTTATAATGAAAGGGAAGAGGTGATGGTAGTGATTTCAATACAACAATTGACGAGAGAAACAGGGGTTACAGTACGTACACTACGTTATTATGATCAAATAGATTTATTAAAGCCGAGCGGAAAAACAGAGGGTGGACATCGGTTATATAGTGAAAATGACGTTATTCGTTTGCAACAAATTTTATTTTTGAAAGAAATGGGATTTTCATTAAAAGAAGTTGCGAATATGTTAGTAAAAGGTGAGCTGGATTTAAAAAATTCGCTTGAAAAACAACTTCGCTTTGTACAGGAAGAACAAAAGAAATTTAATCGAATGGAGCGTGTTTTACAAGCGGTTGTTTATTCGGTAGATGTAGAGGGAGAACTTGATTGGAAAGTTATGTTTGAACTTATTCAGCTTTCGAAACAGTCTCCTCGTATACGTGAAATATTTCAAAATGAAGTATTTTCAAAGGAAGAACAAAAGTTGCTTCATAATTTGCCGAATATGAGTGAAGAAGATCCGAATGTTTTAGAATGGGTAGATTTATTAAAGCAATTACGTAATTTTATGAAGGAAGGTAAAGACGCTGCAAGTGATGAGGTACAACGGGCAACGAAGAAATTAATGCAGAAGTGTTTAGAAATGGCTAATGGTGACGAAGCGTTTTTAGATAAGTTATGGGAAGTTAGAAAATCGAAGGAAGATTCACAGAAAATGAGCATGTATCCAATTGAAGAAGAACTTTTAGTATATATGGATGAGGCTTTTCGTATTTATGATGAAAGGGAGAAGGATAAATGAGTATACTCGCAGAATATCGTTGGTATTTTTTAATTGGGGCAGAAATTGTATTTTGGTTATCAGCTATCGGTTTCTTTTTACTTCGCTACGGATTCCGTTTGAAAAAGGCGAGTTTTATTATGGGGATTGTACTCCTCGTAAATGAAGTGTTTATTTTAACTTTAGGAGTAGTGGACTATTATCAAACAGGAAAGTTCTCTAACTTTCAAATCATTACTGTAATCATTTTATTATATGCAGTTTTCTACGGGAAAAAGGATTTAAAGAAGCTTGATATATTTGTACAAAAATCAGTTGCGAAATGGCGTAATGAACCGGCGCCTATTATTGAAGAACAGGTAGAATTAACAGGCATGGCCTATGCAAAGCAGGAAATAAAAAATTGGATATTACATCTTGTTTTATTCGTTGGTGTGCACATATTCTTTTTCTTCGCGTATGGATTTATTCCATTTGAACAATGGGGTAATTGGTTAGAATCGGGAATCGTTTTAAATAAAGCTGCAAGTCGCGTGAGCCAAGTGTGGGCGATTGTATTTTTAGTTGATACAGCAATTTCATTTTCATATGTGATTTTTCCGAAGAAGGAGAAAGGAAAAGAAAAGCTACTTTCATAGTTGAAAGTAGCTTTTCTGGTATACAAATAAATTTTATAGGAGAGGATGACAATAGAAAAAAGAACCAGCTGTATATGTCTATTTCTCTTTAGTTTAGTAGCATGTTCACCATCTAGCACTATAATTGATAAGAAGAATGATGTCATTGTAAAGGAAGCAGGAACTTCCAATCTAGATAAATTCGAACAGTTCGTTAGGAACGTTGATCAAGGGAAAGTTGATAAAATAAGAATTGTACAGTATACCGATGAAGGTGACCCGGTTTTTCAAACGTTAGAGCATAGTGGGAAAGATATCCTTTATGTGTTAGATAGTAGACAAGACAAGTTTGCTGGTGACCATAAAGGATTACATAAAGATAGTTGTAAAAGTATTGTTAAAGAGCTGCGCGAATCAGAAAGTACTTATCAGTTAACAGATTGTATGAATGAAGCTGGGCGCAATGGATATGACTTAGTATATGTATCTAAAAAATAGAATTAGTAGAGGAAGGAAGTATTTACTCCTTCCTTTTTCTATGTGTATATTGTCGAAAACTTTACCGAATATCTGTTCGTTTTTTTAGGTTTTTTATAGGTATTCGTGGTAAAATAATAATACAGATTTTTATGAGGAGGTCGGATTTTCTTGGAACGTCAATTTGAAATTGTCTCAGCGTATTCCCCGCAAGGTGATCAGCCGGTAGCTATAGAGAAGCTTGTAGAGGGAATTAATAGTGGAAAGAAAAAGCAAGTGTTGCTTGGAGCAACAGGAACGGGTAAGACATTTACGATTTCAAATGTCATTAAAGAAGTGCAAAAGCCAACACTTGTTATGGCTCATAATAAAACGTTAGCAGGGCAGTTATATAGTGAGTTGAAAGACTTTTTCCCGAATAATGCAGTTGAATATTTTGTTAGTTACTACGATTATTATCAGCCAGAAGCGTATGTACCACAAACAGATACGTTTATTGAAAAAGATGCGCAGATTAATGATGAAATTGATAAATTGCGTCACTCGGCAACGTCTGCATTATTTGAACGGGACGATGTAATTATCGTTGCGAGTGTTTCGTGTATATATGGTTTAGGTTCTCCAGAAGAATACCGCGAGCTAGTTGTTTCGCTTCGAGTTGGTATGGAAAAAGACCGTAATCAATTGCTTCGTGAACTTGTTGATGTACAGTATGGACGTAATGATATTGATTTCAAGCGTGGTACATTCCGTGTGCGAGGAGATGTAGTTGAAATCTTCCCGGCATCACTTGATGAGCATTGTATTCGAATCGAATTTTTCGGTGATGAAATCGATCGTATTCGTGAAGTAAATGCGTTAACAGGTGAAGTATTAGCAGAACGTGATCATGTAGCAATCTTCCCAGCATCTCACTTCGTTACACGTGAAGAAAAGATGAAGGTCGCTATTGAAAATATCGAAAAAGAATTAGAAGAGCGTTTAAAGGAATTAAATGATAACGGCAAGTTGTTAGAAGCGCAGCGTATAGAACAGCGTACACGTTATGATTTAGAAATGATGCGCGAGATGGGATTTTGTTCAGGTATTGAAAATTACTCCCGTCATTTAACACTTCGTCCAGCGGGGGCAACGCCGTATACGCTATTAGACTATTTCCCGAAAGATTTCTTAATCGTTATGGATGAATCGCACGTATCAGTACCGCAAGTAAGAGCGATGTATAACGGGGACCAAGCGCGTAAGCAAGTGCTTGTGGATCATGGATTCCGTCTGCCGTCAGCTTTAGATAATAGACCGCTCACATTCGATGAGTTTGAAGAGAAAACGAATCAAGTTATTTATGTTTCAGCAACGCCAGGACCGTATGAGTTAGAGCAGTCGCCAGGCGCGACACGTTTCTCTATAAGCGTTTAGACGTGAAGTGAGAGTGTTGCTGAAATTTATCTTAAGCAACAATAACTAATATATCGAGAGTTGGAATGAAAATCGTCATGTT